>DASWRM010000030.1 GCA_036403155.1 Gaiellales bacterium
TTCGACGGCGACCAGATGGCCGTGCACCTGCCGCTCTCGGCGGAGGCACAGGCCGAGGCCCGCATCCTGATGCTGTCCTCGAACAACATCCTGTCCCCGGCGCACGGGAAGCCGCTGGCGACCCCGACGCAGGACATGGTGCTCGGCACGTACTACCTGACGTACTCCGGCGAGGATCTCTCGAAGGTGACGTGGGATCAGCTGAAGGAGCGGAAGGCGCCGTACTTCGGAACGATGGACGAGGTCGAGATCGCGTACGACCAGAAGCAGCTCGGCCTGCAGGACGCGATCGGTCTGCGGGAGCGGGGCGACTGGATCGTGACGACCGTCGGCCGTGCCATCTTCAACGACGGTGTGTCGCGGGCGCTGGGGCACGCGGTCGGCAGCGAGTTCGACCCGACCGCCTACGACTACCAGAACGTGACGTTCACCAAGCGCGAGATGACGGACTTCATCTCCGACCTGGTCGACCGGTACGGAGCGACGGCGATCAGCGAGGTGCTCGACACGATCAAGGAGCTCGGCTTCACCTACGCCACGCGCGCGGGTGTCACCGTGTCCAAGAACGACATCGTCACGCCGCCGGACAAGGAGGAGATCCTGTCGGGCGTCGAGGACGAGGTGTTGAAGGCGCAGCGCAACTACGAGCGCGGCCTGATCACCGAGGACGAGCGTCACGAGCAGGTGGTGTCGCTGTGGAACAAGGCCACCGACGAGGTGGGCGAGGCGATGCTGCGAAACCTGTTCGAGTTGAACCCGGTGTTCATGATGGCGAACTCGGGTGCCCGCGGATCGTTCAAGCAGATCCGCCAGCTGGCCGGCATGCGCGGCCTGATGGCGAATCCGAAGGGCGAGATCATCGAGCGGCCGATCAAGTCCAACTTCATGGAGGGCCTGTCGGTGCTCGAGTACTTCATCTCGACGCACGGGGCCCGCAAGGGCCTGGCCGACACAGCGCTTCGCACGGCGGACTCGGGCTACCTGACCCGCCGTCTGGTGGACGTGTCGCAGGACGTGATCATCCGCGAGGAGAACTGCGGGTCCGACGGATCGCTGGACGTGCAGGTGCTGCTGCCGGATGGGTCGCCGAACCGGTCGAGCGTGATCGGGCGGGTGCTGGCGGACGACGTCAAGTTCGGGCGGTTCAAGCTGCCGAAGGGCACCGAGATCAACGGGGCCCGGCTGCGCGAGCTGGCCGATGCGGTCGGCGAGGACATGTCGGCGACCGTGCCGGTGCGCACGACGCTGCACTGCCGTGCACGGATCGGCGTCTGCCGTCAGTGCTACGGCTGGTCGATGGCGACCGGCGAGATGTCGGAGATCGGGGATGCGGTCGGAACGGTGGCCGCGCAGTCGATCGGCGAGCCGGGCACGCAGCTGACGATGCGGACGTTCCACACCGGCGGCGTCGCCGGCGCGGACATCACGCACGGCCTGCCGCGTGTGGTGGAGCTGTTCGAGGCTCGCAAGCCGAAGGCGGCGGCGACCCTGTCGGAGATCGGCGGGCGCGTCGACGTCGAGGAGTCCGAGCGCGGGTACGTCGTCACGGTCACCGAGAAGGTGGCGAAGGGCGAGGATCGCGAGCCGCAGGTCAAGGAGTACTCGTTCCCACGGCGGACGCGCCTGCGCGTCGCCAAGGGCGAGGTGATCGACCAGGGCACGCCGCTGAACGAGGGCCCGCTGGCACCGGCAGAGCTGCTCGACCTGCGTGGTGAGACCGAGACCGCCAAGTACCTCGTCGCCGAGGTGCAGGAGGTCTACAAGAGCCAGGGCGTGGAGATCCACGACAAGCACATCGAGCTGATCGTGCGCCAGATGCTGAAGAAGGTGCGGCTCGATTCGGCCGGCGACAGCGACTCGCTGCTGCCGGGCGAGCTGGTCGACAAGCCGAAGCTCGAGCTCGAGGTGGCCAAGCTGCAGAAGGCGAAGAAGGAGCGGCCGGAGTGGACGCCGATCATCCTCGGCATCACGAAGGCGTCGCTGGCGACGGAGAGCTTCCTGTCGGCGGCCTCCTTCCAGGAGACCACGAAGGTGCTGACCGACGCCGCCCTCGAGGGCAAGTCGGACTCGCTGAACGGCCTCAAGGAGAACGTGATCATCGGCAAGCTGATCCCCGCCTCCACCGGCCTGAAGCGCTACCGCAACGTCTCCATCACCGCGACCGACGACCCGGTGCTGCTCGAGGCGGCTCCCGTCGGGGCGGCGGTGTTCGGCGACGGGATCGCCGTCTCGGACGGCGACGGACTCGACCTCACGCCCAAGCCGGGCGCGGAAGAGCCGTTCATCCCGCCGGTCGAGGACGAGTAAGCGTGGGATCGGAGCCGGGCGTCCACTGGGCGTCCGGCTCCGCCATGCCTTTGGCCACGTAGGCGCGCAGCCGTTCCGCCGACCCGTGGAGCTTCCGCGACCAGCCGTCCACCAGCCAGGCCGGCGGTTCCGTCATGCCGATCTCGTGACGGTAGCTCGACCAGGGCCAGTCCTCCGGGTGGGCGGCCAAACCCGCCCGCACGGGGTTCAGCGGCAGGTATCGGGTCAGCTCGAGCAGGTGACCGTGCGTCTCGACCGGCACCGACATGAACCGGTGACGGATCGAGTGGCCGCTTCGGCTGTGCCGGCGGTTGAACGCGATCGAGTAGCAGCTGTTCAGGCGGCGCATACCCGGCGAAAGCGTCTTGTCGGGCGTGCGAAGCACCATGTGCCAGTGCGTGTCCATCTGGCAGAACGACCAGACGTGCCAGCCGTAGCGCTCGGCGCACTGGGCGAGCAGTAGGAGGCAATGCCGCCGATCCTCGTCGCCAAGGAACATCGGCTGGCGATTATTGCCGTTCACGGCAACATGGTGGATGGCACCGGCGTAGTCCTTGCGAGGGGGACGAGGCACCCAGAAACCGTACGCCGACCAGCGCCAACAGGGCTGTCACGACAGGTGCCGCTTGCGCCACAACCCCACCTCCCAGCCCGGCACGGGCTCTGAGCCCTTTTCCGGCCGGTATCGGACGCTGGAGGCGCCTCGGCGTCACGGGCTGGTCGAATCGCACACACGCCTGCCACGGAAGCGCCGCCCAGCCCGGCACGGGCTCTGAGCCCTTTTCGGGCCGCTATCGGACGCTTCAGGTCGGCTCGTGCCCACGGTCGGCGACCCCTTTGGGGGTGTCCTTGGTATCGACCGTTGCCGTTCGAGTACGCTTCCGCAAGAGGAGCGCGGCACCTGTCGGCGAACCTCTCCGAGGACTCTCGCTGCGGCTCGCTGCCACGCATGCCTGTGCTAGAGTCCACGGTCGCGGCCCGTTTCGGGCTGCCTTCTTTTTGCCTCCAAACGGAAGAGCCTGTCCCCCGTATGCCCACGATCAATCAGCTTGTCCGCCGCCCGCGCACGCAGGCCGTCGGGAAGACCAAGACCCCCGCGCTGCGCGGCGCTCCGCAGAAGCGCGGCGTCTGCACGCGCGTGTACACGGTCACCCCGAAGAAGCCGAACTCGGCGCTCCGAAAGGTGGCGCGCGTTCGGCTGACCAACGGCATGGAGGTCACCGCCTACATCCCCGGCGTCGGCCACAACCTGCAGGAGCATTCGGTCGTGCTGATCCGCGGCGGCCGCGTCAAGGACCTTCCGGGCGTCCGCTACAAGGTGATCCGCGCCGCGCTCGACACCTCCGGCGTGAACGACCGCAAGCAGGGCCGTTCCAAGTACGGCGCCAAGAAGGGCGGCGGCTGATGCCCCGGCGCGCCGAGATCGCTCCGCGCACACTGCTGCGCGACCCCGTCTACGACTCCACGCTGGTCACCCAGGTGATCAACCGCGTGATGCTGGACGGCAAGAAGTCGAGCGCCGAGCAGATCGTCTACGCGGCCCTGGAGTCGGTCGGCCAGAAGACCGGCCAGAGCCCCGTCGAGGTGCTCGAGCGCGCCGTCAAGTCGGTGACGCCCGTGCTGGAGGTCCGCTCCCGGCGTGTCGGCGGCGCGAACTACCAGGTGCCCATCGAGGTGCCGCAGCGCCGCGCCCGCACGCTCGCGGTGCGCTGGCTCGTCACCTTCTCCCGCCAGCGGCGCGAGAAGGAGATGCACGAGAAGCTCGCAGCCGAGATCCTCGACGCCTCCAATCAGCAGGGCGGCGCCTACAAGAAGAAGGACGACATCTACCGAATGGCGCAGGCCAACAAGGCCTTCGCCCACTATCGGTGGTAATGACGCAATGGCAGTAACGCAGACACAGACCGGCAGCGGCGTGCCGAAGATGGACGAGCTCGACCGCGTCCGCAACATCGGCATCATGGCCCACATCGACGCCGGCAAGACGACCACGACCGAGCGCATCCTGTATTACACCGGCCGCTCCCACAAGATGGGCGAGGTGCACGAGGGCGCGGCGACGATGGACTGGATGGTGCAGGAGCAGGAGCGCGGCATCACGATCACGTCCGCCGCGACGACGTGTTTCTGGGCCGACCATCGCATCAACATCATCGACACGCCCGGGCACGTGGACTTCACCGTCGAGGTCGAGCGCTCCCTGCGCGTGCTCGACGGCGCGGTCGCCCTGTTCGACTCCGTCGCCGGCGTCCAGCCGCAGTCCGAGACCGTCTGGCGCCAGGCCGACAAGTACAAGGTGCCCCGCATCGCGTTCATCAACAAGATGGACCGCACCGGCGCCGACTTCTTCAACGCGGTGGAGACGATGGTGGAACGCCTCGGCGCAAAGCCGGTCGCCGTTCAGATCCCGATCGGCGCGGAGGACGCGTTCGTCGGCCACGTCGACCTGATCACCATGAAGGCGATCAGCTACGTCGACCCCCTGGGGCAGTCCTGGGAGGAGGGCGACGTGCCGGCGGAGCTGAAGGAGCAGGCCGAGTACTACCGCCGCGAGCTGATCGAGGCGGTCGCCGACCACGACGACGAGATCATGCTCGCCTTCCTGGAGGACGCGCCGATCGAGCAGGACAAGCTGAAGTCCGCGATCCGCGCCGCCACGCTCGACATATCGATCACGCCCGTCCTGCTCGGCAGCGCCTTCAAGAACAAGGGCGTCCAGTCGCTGCTGGACGCGGTCATCGACTACCTGCCCTCGCCGATGGACGTACCGGCGGTGACCGGCACCGACCCCAAGACCGGCGAGCCGACCGAGCGCGAGGCGCGCCTCGACGCGCCGTTCTCGGCGCTCGCCTTCAAGGTCATGTCCGACCCCTTCGTCGGCAAGCTGACGTACTTCCGCGTCTACTCCGGCAAGCTCAACTCGGGCTCCTACGTGCTCAACACCGCGACCGATCGCAAGGAGCGCGTCGGCCGCCTGCTCGAGATGCACGCGAACCACCGCGAGGACGTCGACCAGATCGGCGCCGGAGCGATCGCCGCGGCCGTCGGCCTGAAGCAGACCACCACCGGCGACACGCTGTCCGATCCGGACGCCCCGGTGCTGCTCGAGTCGATCGACTTCCCCGACCCCGTCATCGACGTGGCCGTGGAGCCGAGGACCAAGGCCGACCAGGACAAGCTCGCCACCGCCCTCCAGCGCCTTGCCGAGGAGGATCCCACCTTCCGCGTGCGCACGAACGAGGAGACCGGTCAGACCATCATCGCCGGCATGGGCGAGCTGCACCTCGAGATCATCGTCGACCGCCTGATGCGCGAGTTCAAGGTGGACGCCAACGTCGGGCGCCCGCAGGTGGCCTATCGCGAGACCGTCCGCAACGCCGTCCAGGGCATCCGCGGCAAGTTCGTCCGCCAGTCGGGCGGGCGCGGCCAGTACGGCGACGCGGTCATCAATCTGGAGCCCAACCAGCAGGGCGCCGGCTACGAGTTCGTCAACAAGATCGTCGGCGGCGCGATCCCGAGGGAGTACATCCCCTCAATCGACTCCGGCATCCAGGAGGCGATGGAGTCCGGCGTGCTCGCAGGCTTCCCCGTGGTCGACATCAAGATCACCCTCGTCGACGGCAGCTACCACGACGTCGACTCGTCCGAGATGGCGTTCAAGGTGGCCGGCTCGATGGCATTCAAGGAGGCGTCCAAGCGCGCCAAGCCGGTGCTGCTCGAGCCGGTGATGGCCGTCGAGGTCGTCACGCCGGAGGAGTACATGGGCGACGTGATCGGCAACATCAACTCGCGCCGCGGCCAGATCGAGGGCATGGAGCCGCGCGGAAACGCACAGGTGATCCGGGCGAAGGTGCCTCTGGCCGAGATGTTCGGCTACGCCACCGACGTCCGCACCATGAGCCAGGGGCGCGCCACCTACACGATGCAGTTCCTGCACTACGCAGAAGTTCCCAATTCAATCGCAGAGAAGCTCACCGAGAGCCAGGGCTAGGGCAAAGGAGACCGGAGCGAACATGGCCAAGCAGAAGTTTGAGCGGAACAAGCCGCACCTCAACATCGGCACCATCGGTCACATCGACCATGGCAAGACCACGTTGACCGCGGCGATCACAAAGGTGCTGGCCGAGGCCGGCACCGGCACCGCGGCCACCAACTTCGACGAGATCGACAAGGCGCCCGAGGAGAAGCAGCGCGGCATCACGATCAACTCGGCGCACGTCGAGTACGAGACGGAGAACCGCCACTACGCGCACGTCGATTGCCCGGGTCACGCGGACTACGTGAAGAACATGATCACCGGCGCCGCGCAGATGGACGGCGCGATCCTGGTCGTCTCGGCGACGGACGGCCCGATGCCCCAGACGCGCGAGCACATCCTGCTCGCCCGCCAGGTCGGCGTCCCCTACATCGTCGTCGCGCTCAACAAGTCCGACGCGGTCGACGACGAGGAGCTGCTCGAGCTGGTCGAGCTGGAGGTGCGCGAGCTGCTCTCCAAGTACGAGTTCCCCGGCGACGACATCCCCGTCATTCGCGTCTCGGCGCTGAAGGCGCTCGAGGGCGACGCCGAGTGGACGCCGAAGATCCTCGAGCTGATGAAGGCCGTGGACGAGTACGTCCCCGAGCCGCAGCGCGACGTCGACAAGCCGTTCCTGATGCCGGTCGAGGACGTGTTCACGATCACCGGCCGCGGCACGGTCGCCACGGGCCGCATCGAGCAGGGCGTCATCCACACCGGTGACGAGGTCGAGGTGGTCGGCATCCATCAGGCGGTCGAGAAGACCGTCGTCACGGGCGTCGAGATGTTCCGCAAGCTGCTCGACGAGGGCCAGGCGGGTGACAACGTCGGCTGTCTGCTCCGTGGCGTCAAGCGCGAGGACATCGAGCGCGGCCAGGTGCTGTCGAAGCCCGGCTCGATCACACCGCACACGAAGTTCGAGGCGCAGGTGTACGTGCTCTCCAAGGACGAGGGCGGGCGCCATACGCCGTTCTTCAAGGGCTACCGCCCGCAGTTCTACTTCCGCACGACCGACGTGACGGGCGTCGTGGAGCTGGCGGAGGCCGTCGAGATGGTCATGCCGGGCGACAACGCCGAGATGACCGTCGAGCTGATCCAGCCGATCGCCATGGATGAGGGCCTGCGCTTCGCCATCCGCGAGGGCGGCCGCACCGTGGGCGCGGGTGCCGTAACCAAGATCCTCAAGTAGCCAGAGAGGAACCGCACCGACAGTGGCCCAGCAGAAGATCCGCATCCGATTGAAGGGGTACGACCACACGCAGGTCGACCTCTCGGCTCGCTCGATCGTCGAGACCGCGCAGCGGACCGGGGCAACCGTCTCGGGCCCCGTTCCGCTGCCGACCGAGAAGAACGTCTACTGCGTGATCCGCAGCCCCTTCAAGGACAAGGACTCGCGGGAGCACTTCGAGATCCGCACGCACAAGCGGCTGATCGACATCCACCAGCCAACGCCAAAGACGGTCGACTCGCTGATGCGGCTCGACCTGCCGGCCGGCGTCGACATCGAGATCAAGCTCTAGTGGCAACGATGGCAGCGGGCAAAGGCATCATCGGAAAGAAGCTCGGCATGACGCAGCTGTTCGACCAGGAGTCGGGCGTGGTCACGCCTGTCACCGTGGTCGAGGCAGGTCCCTGCCCCGTGGTGCAGGTGCGGACGCCCGAGGCCGACGGCTACACCGCGCTGCAGCTGGCCTACGGCGAGGTCAAGGAGCGCAAGCTGAGCCGGCCGGAGGTCGGCCACCTGAAGCACGCCGGCGTGGCACCGCACCGGCATCTCGTGGAGTTCCGCGACGCCGCCGGGTTCGCCGCTGGCGAGACGGTGACCGTCGAGGCGTTCGCCGTGGGCGACCGCGTCAAGGTGAGCGGCCGCTCGAAGGGCAAGGGCTTCGCCGGAACGATCAAGCGGCACAACTTCAGCAGTGGCCCGAAGAGCCACGGCTCCCACAACATCCGCCGCCCGGGCTCGATCGGCGCGTCGGCAACACCCTCGCGCGTCTTCAAAGGCATGCGCATGGCCGGGCACATGGGCGACGAGCGCGTCACCCAGCGCGGCCTCCGCATTGCCGAGGTGGACGTCGAGCGCAACCTGCTGCTGATCGCCGGCGCCGTGCCGGGCGCGGTCGGCGGCATCGTCGAGATCAGGAGCGACGGCTGATGGCCGCACTCACCGCACCCACCCTCGGTGCAACCACCAAGGCCAAGCTGGCCGCGGACGTGTTCGGGCTCGAGCGCAACGACGCCCTCGTCCACGAGGTCGTCAAGGCCGAGCTGGCCGCTCGCCGCCAGGGCACGCACGAGACCAAGACCCGCGGCAACGTGGCCGGCGGACGGGCAAAGCCGTGGCGCCAGAAGGGCACCGGCCGCGCGCGCCAGGGGACGATCCGTGCGCCGCAGTGGACGGGCGGCGGCGTCGTGTTCGGCCCGCACCCGCGCAACTACACAGGCAAGGTGAACCGCAAGGCGCACCTGAAGGCGATCCGCGTCGCCCTGTCGGCGCACGCCGCCGACGGAACGCTGGCCGCGCTCGACGGTGCGAAGTTCGGCGAGCCACGCACGAAGGCCGCGGCCGACCTGGTCGCCGGCTGGCGCAGCGAGGGCCCGCTGGTGGTCGTCATCGCCCGTGAAGAGGATGGCATCGAGCGCGCATTCCGCAATCTCGCCCGCACTCACGTGGTCGAGGTCGGCTCCGTCGAGGCCGCCGACCTGGTCTGGGCGCGCTCGCTGATCGTGACCAAGGCCGCCCTGGCGGTGCTCGAGGGAGGTGCGTCCGAGTGAACGGCGATCCCCGCTCGATCCTGCTCGCACCGGTCGTCTCGGAGAAGAGCTACGGCCTCATCGCCGAGCGCGGCAAGTACACGTTCCGCGTCCACCCGAAGGCGCACAAGACGCAGATCCGCCAGGCGGTGGAAGAGGTGTTCGCCGTCACGGTGCTCGACGTCAACGTCAGCAAGGTGCCCGCCAAGCCGAAGCGCCGGGGGATGACCTCGGGCACTCGCAGCGGCTGGAAGAAGGCCGTCGTCACCGTGGCCGAGGGCCAGACCATCGAAGCATTCGGACCGGGGGTCTGATGGCAGTTCGCAGATACAAGCCAACGTCAGCCGGCCGCCGCTTCATGTCGGTGTCCGACTTCAAGGAGATCACGGCCACCGAGCCGGAGAAGACGCTGCTCGCGCCGCTGTCCAAGAAGGGCGGCCGCAACAACAACGGCCGCATCACGACGCGGCATCAGGGCGGCGGTCACAAGCGCCGGTACCGCATCATCGACTTCAAGCGCACAAAGGACGGCGTGCCCGCAAAGGTGCATTCGATCGAGTACGACCCGAACCGCTCGTCGCGGATCGCGCTGCTCCACTACGCGGACGGCGAGAAGCGCTACATCCTGGCGCCGACCCGGCTCACGGTCGGGCAGACGGTCGAGTCGGGCGTCGGCGTCGACATCCGGCCGGGCAACTCGCTGCCGCTGTCGTCGATCCCGACCGGCACGACCGTGCACAACATCGAGCTGCGGCCCGGCCAGGGCGGCAAGATGGTGCGCTCGGCGGGTGGGTCCGCCCAGCTGGTGGCCAAGGAGGGCGACATGGCGCTGCTGCGGCTGCCGTCCGGCGAGATGCGCCGCATCCAGCAGGCGTGCCGCGCAACGATCGGCCAGCTCGGGAACGAGACGCACCAGAACGAGTCCGGCGGCAAGGCGGGCCGCTCGCGGTGGAAGGGCAAGCGCCCGACCGTCCGCGGCACCGTCATGAACCCGGTCGACCATCCGCACGGCGGCGGCGAGGGCAAGAACAAGGGCTCCCATCCCGTCACCCCGTGGGGCAAGCCGACGCTGGGCTACCGCACACGCAACAAGAAGAAGGCGTCGACGCAGGACATCGTCCGCTCGCGCAAGAGAGGGAAGGGTGGCCGATGAGCCGGTCGAGTAAGAAGGGCCCCTTCGTCGACCCCAAGCTGATGCAGCGGGTCGAGGAGATGAACGACAGCAAGCAGAAGCGCATGCTCAAGACCTGGTCGCGCACCTCCACGATCTTCCCGGAGTTCGTCGGCCACACCATCGCCGTGCATGACGGCCGCAAGCATGTGCCCGTTTTCGTGTCCGAGTCGATGGTGGGGCACAAGCTGGGCGAGTTCGCGCCCACGCGCACCTATCGCGGACATGGGAACGACCGAACGAGCAAGCTGAAGGGCCGGTAGGAGTGCCGCAGGTCACCGAGGAACGGGAGCTGATCCGGGCGCAGGCCCGCTACGTGCGCTCGTCCGCGCGCAAGGCGCGGCTGGTGCTCGAGCACATCCGCGGCAAGTCCGCCGTGGAGGCGCAGGCGATCCTGGCTTTCCAGACGCGCGCGGTCGCCCGCGACGCCGGAAAGGTGCTGAAGTCGGCGATCGCCAACGCGGAGATGAACAACGGGCACGACGCCGACGAGCTGGTCGTCGTCACCGCCTACGCGGACGAGGGGCCGACCCTGAAGCGCTGGCGCGCGCGTGCGCGCGGACGCGTCAACCGCATCCGCAAGCGCACCTGCCACATCACGATCACCGTCAGCCCCGCCCTGCCCGGCGAGATCAAGCCGCGGCCGGAGCGCCGCCCGCAGGCCGCCGCCCAGCCCGAGCCGGTCGAGGAGCAGCCGAAGCGCACCCGTAGCCGGTCGCGCAAGCCGGCGGCCGAGGTCGCGGCAGCCGACGCCACCGCCGAGGAGATAGCGGCTGGGGAGGCGCAGACAGAGGAGCAGGTCGTCGCGGAGGACGCCCCCGCCGACTCGCCGGACGCCGAGCCCGCGGAGCCGGAGGCGGCCGAGGAGACGGACGCTCCCGAGGAGCAGCCGGCTGCCGCCGACGAGCCTGCGGCGGACGAGCAGCCGGAGGCCGAAGCGGCCGCTGACGAGGAGTCAACCGACGACGAGAGCAAGGAGGCCGATTCGTAATGGGCCACAAGGTTCACCCCGGCGGCCTGCGCGTCGGCATCATCCATACCTGGAAGTCGAACTGGTTCACGAGCAGCAAGGACTTCTCGGGCTACCTGTCCGAGGACTTCAAGATCCGTGACCACATCTACGGGAAGCTGGCGCACGCCGGCCTGTCGGACATCCACATCCGCAAGGACAAGCAGAAGGTCACCGTCGACATCTACACGGCCCGGCCGGGCATCGTGATCGGCAAGTCCGGATCCGAGGTGGACGCGCTCCGCAAGGAGCTGCACGACATGACCGGCAAGGCGGTGCAGGTCAACATCACCGAGATCAAGCGACCCGAGCTGGACGCGAAGCTCGTCGCCCAGTCGATCGCTGAGCAGCTGCAGAACCGGGTGTCGTTCCGCCGCGCGATGAAGCGCTCGCTCAGCTCGTCGATGCGGTCGGGCGCGCAGGGCGTCAAGATCCGCTGCGGAGGGCGCCTCGGCGGTTCCGAGATGTCGCGCTCCGAGTCGTACTCCGAGGGCCGCGTGCCGCTGCACACGCTGCGTGCCGATATCGACTACGGCTTCGCCGAGGCGAAGACGACGTTCGGCCGGATCGGCGTGAAGGTCTGGATCAACAAGGGCGAGATCATGCCCGAGGGCTTCGAGCGCGATGCCGCGGGCACGCGCCTGGGCGAGGTCGACACGCGGCGGCGCCGCGGCGGCCGCCCCGGCGATGCCGAGCAGCTCGGCCCCGCGCGCCCGCAGCGGCGTGGCGGCGGCGGCCGGGATGGCGGCGGCGGAGGTGGCGGCGGCGGACGTCCGCGGCGGCCCCGCGGCGGCCAGGGCGGCGGCCAGGGCGGTGGCGGTTCGGCACCGGAGTCGGCGCCGGGCGGCGCCGGCCGCCGGGCGCGCCCGCGCCCGCAGGCAGACGCGCCGGCTCCCGAGACCCCGACCGAGCAGACGGCGGCGCCCGAAACGGCGGCACCGGACACGGCGGCCCCTGAGACGGCGGTCCCTGAGACGGCTGCCCCCGAGACAGCGGCGGCGCCCGAGGCCGCGAAGCCCGAGGGTGACGAGGGAGGTGCCTCCTAGTGCTGCTCCCGAAGCGGACGAAGTACCGAAAGCCGCATCGCGGGCGCCGCACCGGCCTCTCGAAGGGCGGCACGCAGGTCCAGTTCGGCGAGTACGGGCTGAAGGCGCTCGAGCAGGGCTGGGTCACGAACCGGCAGATCGAGGCCGCTCGTATCGCGATGACGCGCAAGATCAAGCGCGGCGGCAAGGTCTGGATCAACATCTTTCCGGACAAGTCGGTGACCGCGAAGCCGGCCGAGACGCGCATGGGCTCGGGGAAGGGCTCGCCTGAGCACTGGGTGGCCGTGGTCAAGCCGGGCCGCGTCATGTTCGAGCTGGCCGGCGTGCCGGAGCCGCTCGCCCGCGAGGCGATCCGTCTGGCGGCAATGAAGCTCCCCGTCAAGGCGAAGTTCGTGACACGGGAGGGGGATCACTTTGAAGGCCAGTGACATTCGCGAGCTGACCCAGGACGAGCTCGACCGCCGGCTCGACGAGTCGCGGCAGGAGCTCTTCAACCTGCGCTTCCAGCATGCCACCGGAGCGCTCGAGAACCCCGCCGCGCTGAGCCGCGCCAAGCGCGACATCGCCCGGCTGCTGACCCTTGCCCACGAGCGGGCCGCGGCCCAGAACGAGCAGACGCAATGAGCCAGAACGAGACCACACCCACAGACGAGCGCGGCCGCCGCAAGGAGCGCCGCGGCATCGTCGTGTCCGACAAGATGGACAAGACCGTCGTCGTGCGCGTCGACATCCTCAAGCCCCACCCGAAGTACAAGAAGATGATGCGGCGGTCGATCCGCCTGCATGCCCACGACGAGCAGGGCAGCGCGAAGGCCGGCGACCTGGTGCGCCTGGTCGAGACGCGCCCGCTCTCGCGGACGAAGCGCTGGCGCGTCGCCGAGATCGTCGAGGTGGCGAAGTGATCCAGGTGGAGACCAGGTTGCGCGTCGCCGACAACACCGGCGCCCGCGAGCTGCTCTGCATCCGCATCAAGGGCGGCAGCAAGCGCCGCTACGCCGGCGTGGGCGACATCATCGTCGGCACCGTCAAGCAGGCGACGCCCAACGGCAGCGTCAAGAAGGGCGAGGTCGTCACCGCGGTGGTCGTGCGCACGAAGAAGCAGCACCACCGTGAGGACGGCACGTACATCGCGTTCGACGAGAACGCGGCCGTGATCATCGACAACCAGCGAAACCCGCGGGGGACGCGCATCTTCGGGCCTGTCGCACGCGAGCTGCGCGAGCGCAACTTCATGAAGATCGTCTCCCTCGCTCCCGAGGTGCTCTGACCAGCATGGCCACGAAGATCAAGATCAGGAAGGGCGACTCCGTCCAGGTGCTCGCGGGCAAGGACGCCGGAAAGCGCGGCACCGTGCTCCGCGTGCTGCCCGACGCCCGGCGCGTCGTCGTCGAGAAGGTGAACATGATCAAGCGGCACACCAAGCCGCGGCCCGCGCCGCGCAGCTCGGGCAGCCAGCAGATCATCCCCGGCGGCGTGATCGAGAAGGAGGCCGCGCTGCACATCTCCAACGTGCAGCTGGTCTGCCCATCGTGCGGCAAGCCGTCGCGCGTCGGCTACCGGGTGAACGACGACGGCACGAAGGTGCGGGTGTGCCGCAACTGCGGAAAGGACGTGGACGGGTGAGCGCGGTCGAGATCCCCACGCCGCGGCTGAAGGAGCGCTACGCGGACGAGATCCGCGGGTCGCTGCAGGAGTCGCTCGGCCTCGGCTCGATCATGGCAGTGCCGCGGCTCGAGAAGATCACCCTGAACATGGGCGTCGGCGAGGCGAAGACGAACGCGAAGGCGCTCGACGACGCGGCCGAGCAGCTTGCGACGATCGCCGGCCAGCGGCCGGTGATCACGCGGGCGAAGAAGTCGATCGCCGGCTTCAAGATCCGCGAGGGGATGCCTATCGGCTGCAAGGTGACGCTTCGGGGCGACCGGATGTACGAGTTCCTCGACCGCCTGCTGTCCATCGCACTGCCTCGGATCCGCGACTTCCGCGGCATCAACCCTAACGCGTTCGACGGACGTGGCAACTTCTCGATGGGCGTCCGCGAGCAGATCATCTTTCCTGAGATCAACTACGACGACATCCACGAGGTGCGTGGCCTGACCATCACGATCACCACCACGGCGGCCACCGACGACCAGGCGCGGGAGCTACTGCGCGCGCTGGGGATGCCGTTCGCGACGAGTGAGGGACGAAGCTAAGACATGGCAAAGGAATCACTGAGAGTCAAGCAGCAGCGGCCGGCCAAGTACCGGACGCGCAACTACAACCGCTGCTCCCGCTGCGGGCGCGCACGCGCCTACTACCGGCGCTTCGGCGTGTGCCGGATCTGCCTGCGGGAGCTGGCGCACCAGGGCGTGGTGCCGGGCATGACGAAGAGCAGCTGGTGAGGTGAACGATGATCACTGATCCGATCGCAGACATGCTGACCCGCATCCGCAACGCCAACCAGGCGCTCCACGTCCACGTGGAGATGCCCAGCTCCGGCATGCGCCGGGAGATCGCGCGCATCCTCGAGCAGGAGGGCTACATCGAGGGCTACAGCGTGAACAAGGGCGAGGTGCACGACACGCTGATCGTGACGCTGAAGTACGGCTCCAACCGCGAGCGCGTGATCTCGGGCCTGAAGCGCGTGTCGAAGCCCGGCCGGCGCATCTACGCCCGCAAGGACCGCCCCCACAAGGTGCTGGGCGGCATGGGCGTCGCCATCCTGTCAACGTCGAGCGGCGTGGTCACCGGCCGCCAGGCCCAGGAAAAGGGCGTGGGCGGCGAGGTGCTCTGCTACGTATGGTGACCGCATGAGCCGAATCGGACGAAAGCCCATTCCCGTGCCTGCCGGCGTCGACGTCGAGATCGGCCGTGGCAGCGTGACCGTCAAGGGGCCGAAGGGCACGCTCTCCGAGCGCGTCAACCCGGACATCACCGTCGCGCTCGACGACGGCACGCTGACCGTCAGCCGGCCGACCGATCGCGGCGACCACCGGGCGCTGCACGGACTGACGCGGTCGCTGGTCGCCAACATGGTCACCGGCGTCACCGACGGCTTCGAGAAGCGCCTCGAGATCCAGGGCGTCGGCTATCGTGCGGCATTGCGGGGCAGCGACCTCGAGATGCAGCTCGGGTTCAGCCACCCCGTGTCGGTGAAGGCCCCAGAGGGCGTCACCTTCGAGGTGCCGGCGCCGACGCAGATCGTCGTGCGCGGGATCTCCAAGCAGGTGGTCGGCGAGGTCGCCGCCCAGATCCGGAAATGGCGTCCGCCCGAGCCGTACAAGGGCAAGGGCATCAGGTACGCCGACGAGCACGTCGTCAGGAAGGTCGGGAAGCGCGCATGAGTGTGCAGACCAAGGAGCAGGCGCGGCAGCGGCGGCATCGCCGCGTGCGCGCCAAGCTGTCCGGCACGGCCGCACGGCCGCGGCTGGCGGTGTACCGCTCGAACGCCCGCATCTACGCGCAGCTGATCGACGACGACGCCGGGCGCACCCTGGCCGCAGCCTCGAGCGGCGAGCCGCAGCTGGCCAAGACCTCGCGCGCCGACGGCCCAGCCGCGGTTGGCAAGCTGATCGCCGAGCGGGCGAAGGCGGCCGGCATCGAGACCGTGGTCTTCGACCGCGGCGGCTACCTGTACCACGGCAGGGTGAAGGCGCTGGCTGACGCCGCCCGCGAAGGGGGACTCACGTTCTGATGGCTCGAAACGAGAGAGACGGCCGCGACCTGCAGGAGCGCGTGGTCAAGATCAACAGGGTGGCGAAGGTCGTCAAGGGCGGCCGGCGCTTCTCGTTCACCGCGCTGGTGGTGGTCGGCGACGAGGTCGACCGCGTCGGCGTCGGGTACGGGAAGGCGAACGAGGTGCCCTCGGCGATCGCCAAGGCTGTCGAGGACGCCAAGAAGAACATGTTCCAGGTGCCGAAGTACAAGACCACGATCACGCACCCGATCATCGGGCGCTACGGCGCCGGCCGGGTCATGCTGAAGCCGGCCAGCGAGGGCACGGGCGTCATCGCCGGCGCGGGCGTCCGCGCGGTGCTGGAGCTGGGCGGGGTGCGCGACATCCTGGCCAAGTCGCTCGGCACGGCCAACCCGATCAACCTGCTGATGGCGACGGTGGACGGTCTCAAGAACCTGAAGCGCCCCGAGGAGGTGGCCAAGCTTCGCGGCAAGGAGGTGCGCGAGGTGATCAAGCCGCACTCCGAGGTGGTCGCCGAGGCGGAGGCGGCGGCGGCCGAGGCCGCCGGGAGCGCGGCCTGATGCCGAAGCTGCGCATCACGCAGGTGCGAAGCACCATCCGCACAAAGCCGGAGCATCGCGGCACGATGCGGGCGCTCGGCCTGCGCGGCATCAACCAGACGGCGACGCACGAGGACTCCCCCGTGCTGCAGGGCATGCTGCGGAAGGTCGCCTCCCTCGTGAAGGTGGAACCGGATGAGTGAGCTCAACCTGCATACGCTGAAGCCGGCCGAGGGCAGCCATCGCGACCGCAAGCGCGTGGGCCGTGGCCATGGCTCGGGTAACGGCAAGACGTCAGGCCGTGGGCAGAAGGGGCAGAAGTCGCGGTCGGGCAGCCACGCGATGCGCGCCGGCTTCGAGGGCGGGCAGATGCCGCTCTACATGCGGCTCGGCAAGCTGCGTGGCCCCAACCACAAGAAGTCGATGCCGATGGGCCCGTTCCGCACGACGACCACGCCGGTGAACGTCCGCGACCTGGCCAAGTTCGACGCGGGCACCGAGGTGACGCCCGAGCTGCTCAAGCAGGCCGGTGTCGTGCGCTCGCTCAAGCACCCGATCAAGATCCTGGGCAGCGGCGAGCTGTCCGTCAAGCTGACCATCCACGCGCACGCGTTCTCGGCACGCGCGGTCGAGCTGATCGAGGGCGCCGGCGGCACAGTCGTCCGGTTGGGCGGCGAGACAGAGGCGGCGCCCAAGCGGGCGAAGCGGCCGCGCAGCCGTCCGGCCGCCGCTGAGGCGCAGGACGAGACCAACGCCGGCGAGGCGGCGCAGCCGTCCGCAGTCGAGGAAGAGGCGGCCGAGGCGGTCGCGTCCGAGGCTGAGGCCGACGCGGACGAGTCCGTGGCGGACGGTCGCGCGAAGGCGGACGAGGAGTAGCGAGGCTTTCGTGCTCGAGAACTTCCTCAACGCCTGGCGAGTCCCCGACCTTCGCACCAAGCTGCTGTTCACGGCGGCGATGCTGGCCGTCTACCGGCTCGGCTCGCACCTCCCCGCACCGGGCGTCGACCCGAACGCGATCACGGTCGGCGGCAGCAGCTTCCTGAACCTGCTGAACACCTTCTCGGGGGGCGGCCTCACGCGCCTCTCGATCTTCGCGCTGGGCATCATGCCCTACATCACCGCGTCGATCATCCTGCAGGTGATGACGCCGGTGTTCCCGTCCCTGCAGGCGCTGCAGAAGGAGGGCGAGCTCGGTCAGCGGCGGATCACGCAGTACACGCGCTACCTGACCGTGGCGCTCGCAGCCGCCCAGTCGCTCGGATACGCCTATGCGTTCGCCAGCGGGTCGAGCCTGCTGGGGGCGTCCAGCAACGGCAACGTGCTCGTCGACCACTCGCTGCGCACCTACGTGCTCGTGATCCTGACGCTGACCGCGGGCGCCGCCCTGCTGATGTGGATCGGCGAGCTGATCACCCAGCGCGGGATCGGCAACGGCATGAGCCTGCTCATCTTCGCGTCGATCCTGACCAGCGCGCCCGCCGGCATCAACGCCTGGTGGAACGGCTCGGGCTTCGAGAAGCTCTCGCTGCCGCTGGTCATCCTGGCCGTCATCACGGGCGTCGTGTTCGTCCAGGAGGGGATCCGCAAGATCCCGATCCAGTACGCCAAGCGCATGGTCGGCCGGCGGATGACGTCGGGTGGATCGACGTACCTGCCGCTGCGCGTCAACATGGCGGGCGTGATCCCCGTCATCTTCGCGTCGGCGATCATGATCCTGCCCGGCACGGTGGCCGGCCTGCTGCCGGGGACGCTCGGCCCGAAGGTCGCGCAGTGGTTCGCCTTCACCTCGTGGCCGTACATCATCGGCGAGTCGGTGCTGATCTTCGCATTCACGTTCTTCTACGTCGCGGTGGTGTTCAACTCGCTCGAGCAGGCGGACAACCTGAAGAAGTACGGGGGCTTCATCCCCGGCATCCGGCCGGGGCGCCCGACGGCGCAGTACCTGGAGTCCGTGCTCGTCCGCCTGACCGTGGCCGGGTCGCTGTTCCTGGCGCTGGTCGCAGCCGGGCCGACGCTGTTCATCAAGTTCGGCGGCTTCAGCCAGGCGACCGCCCGCGCGCTCGGCGGCACCTCGGTGCTGATCGTCGTCGGCGTCGCGATCGACACGATGCGCCAGATCGAGTCCCAGCTCTCGATGCGGAGCTACAAGGGCTTCCTCAAGTAGGCGCCGGTGCCGCTCGATCTGATCTTCATGGGCCCTCCCGGGGCCGGCAAAGGCACCCAGGCCGCGCGCGTCGCCACCGAGCGCGGGCTCGCGCACATCGCGACCGGGGACATGCTGCGCGCCGCGGTGCGCGACGGCACCGAGCTGGGACGGGCGGCCAAGGAGATCATGGCCCGGGGCGACCTCGTCCCGGACGAGGTGATCATCGGCATGATCCGCGAGCGGCTGGGGCTGGGCGACACGGAGGCCGGGTTCATCCTTGACGGGTTCCCGCGGACGCTCGCGCAGGCGGAGGCGCTCGACGCGATGCTCGATGGGCTGGAACGACGGATCGCGGCCGTGCCGGTCTTCAACCTCGGCCTCGAGGCGCTGGTCGAGCGGATCGGCGGGCGGCGCGTGTGCCGGGCGCAGGAGCACGTCTACCACCTGGTCACCCGGCCGCCGGCCGTCCCCGGGATCTGCGACATCGACGGCTCGGAGCTGTATCAGCGCGAGGACGACAGCGAGCAGGTCATCCGCGCCCGCTACCGCAAGCAGTGGGAGGATGCCGCGACGCCGGTGCTGGACTACTACGAGGACCGCAATCTGGTGGTGTTCATCGACGCGTCCGGCACGCCGGAGCAGGTGTCGCAGGCGCTCGACGAGCTGTTCTCGCGGCTGGAGACCCGCTCGTGATCGTCCGCAAGACGCCCGGCGAGGTCGAGACCATGGCGCGTGCCGGCCGGGTGGTCGCCTCGACGCTGGAGCTGCTCGAGGCCGAGGCCCGGGAGGGCGTGACGACCGGAGACCTCGACCGGATCGCGGAGGAGCACATCCGCTCGTTCGGCGGCGTGCCGACGTTCAAGGGCTATCGCGGCTTCCCCGGCTCGATCTGCGCATCGCCGAACGAGATGATCGTGCACGGCATCCCCGGCGCCTACCGGCTGAAGAGCGGGGACCTGCTGTCGGTCGACGTCGGCGTCACGCTGGACGGCTTCGTCGCCGACTCGGCGATCACGATCCCGATCGGGGACGTCAGCGACGGGGCGCTCGACCTGATCGACACCGCCACGCGGGGCCTCGACGCCGCGATCGCACAGTGCCGGCCGGGCAACCGGCTGGGCGACGTGTCGCATGCGGTGCAGGAGGTCGTCGAGGCGAAGGGCTACGGCGTCGTGCGGGCGCTGGTCGGCCACGGCGTGGGACGGAGCATGCACGAGGATCCGCAGATCCCGAACTACGGGCCGGCCGGCCGCGGGCCGAGGCTCGCGCCGGGGATGGTGTTCGCGATCGAGCCGATGATCACGCTCGGCAGCTGGGGCGTCCTGCCCGGCGACGACGGCTGGGCGATCTATACGGACGACGGCAGCCTGGCTGCGCACGTCGAGCACACTGTCGCGGTGACCGAGGCCGGGCCGCGCATCCTGACACCACGCGGTGCGGCACGCCAGGTGGCGACGGGATGATAGGATTCTCGTTTGCCCGGCCGGGTGCGGTTGTCTGTCTGCGGCCGTTTTTGCCCTGTGGCGGGGCGTCCCCCGGAGGAGTCCTCAGGTGAAGGTTCGACCCAGCGTGAGACCGATGTGCGAGAAGTGCCGGATCATCCGGCGCCACGGCAACGTGCTCGTCATCTGCTCGAACCCGCGGCACAAGCAGCGACAAGGATAGGGGAGTGATCTGATGGCACGTATCGCCGGCGTCAACATCCCCCGCGAGAAGCGGGTCGAGATCGGGCTCACCTACATCTTTGGGATCGGCCGCTCCACCTCGAACGAGGTGCTCAAGGAGCTCGGCCTGAACCCGGACACGAAGGTGCGCGACCTGACGGAGGAAGAGGTCGCACGCCTGCGGACGTACATCGACGGCAATCTCAGCGTCGAGGGCGACCTCCGCAGGGAGCGCTCGCAGAACATCAAGCGGCTGATGGAGATCGGCTGCTACCGCGGCCTGCGCCACCGGCGCGGCCTGCCGGTGCGCGGCCAGCGCACCCGCACCAATGCTCGCACGCGCAAGGGCCCGAAGAAGACCGTGGGCAAGTCGCGCAAGAAGTAGAAAGGACTGAATGCCCCCAGCACCACGTAGAGGCGGCACCCGTGGCCGCGTCCGCCGCAAGGCCCGCAAGAACGTCGCGATCGGCCAGGCGCACATCAAGACCTCGTTCAACAACACGCTCGTCGCGCTGACCGACAAGGACGGCAACGTGATCGTGTGGAAGAGCGCCGGCGCCGTTGGCTTCAAAGGCTCGCGGAAGTCGACGCCGTTCGCCGCGCAGGTGACCGCCGACGCCGCCGCCCGCGAGGGGATGGAGCACGGCCTGCAGAAGGTCGAGGTGTTCGTGAAGGGGCCCGGATCGGGCCGCGAGACGGCCATCCGGTCGCTGCAGGCTGCGGGGCTCGAGGTGCTCGGAGTGAAGGACGTGACGCCGCAGGCGCACAACGGCGTCCGCCAGCGCAAGCGGAGGCGGGTCTAGTGGCACGCATGATCGGTCCCAAGTGCAAGCAGTGCCGCCGCGAGAACATGAAGCTGTTCCTGAAGGGCGAGCGGTGCTTGACGGAGAAGTGCGCGATCGAGCGCCGGGCGTATCCGCCGGGCGAGCACGGGCGCGGGCGGACGAAGCAGTCGGAGTATCTGCTGCAGCTGCGCGAGAAGCAGAAGGCGCGCCGGTACTACGGCATCCTCGAGAAGCAGTTCCGCTCGTACTACGAAAAGGCCAGCCGGCGCACGGGCATCACAGGCGAGAACCTGCTGCGGATGCTCGAGCTGCGGCTGGACAACGTGGTGTACAGGCTCGGGTTCGCGGCCTCGCGGTCGCAGGCGCGCCAGCTCGTGCGGCACGGGCACTTCGTGGTGAACGGCAAGCGGGTCAACATCCCCTCCTACCAGGTGCAGGAGGACGATGTGATCTCGCTGCGCGAGGGCGCGGCCGCGAAGGGCGCGGTGACCGACGCAACGGATCTGACCGCCTCGGTGTCGCCCTGGCTGCAGGCCGACCACGACAATCTCACGGGCAAGGTGCTTCGGCTGCCCGACCGCGTGGATATCGACACGCCGGTGCAGGAGCAGCTGATCATCGAGCTCTATTCCAAGTAAGAACCAAGGGGCGTTTGTACAGACATGCTTGATTTCATTCCGAAGATCACGTCCGAAGAGGCCGGCGAGCAGTCCGGCACGTTCGTCGTCGAGCCGCTCGACCGCGGATTCGGTTACACGTTCGGCAATAGCCTGCGGCGCGTGCTGCTGTCGGCGCTGGAGGGGGCGGCCGTCACCTCGGTCAAGATCGAGGGCGTCGCGCACGAGTTCACCTCGGTGCCGGGCGTTCGCGAGGACGTGACCGACATCATCCTCAACCTGAAGAACCTGATCTGCAAGCTGCACGGCGAGTCGGGTGAGGTCGAGGTGCAGGTGCAGAAGGACGGACCGGGCGTCGTCCGCGCGTCCGACATCGAGGCGCCGGCCGATCTCGAGATCCTCAATCCGGAGCTCGAGATCTGCAACCTGGGCGACGGCGCGCGGTTCGAGATGACGCTGACGATCGCACGCGGCCGGGGCTATGTCGCCGCGGATGGCAACAAGGGTCCGGAGACGACGATCGGAGTGATACCGGTCGACTCGATCTTCTCGCCGGTGCGGCGCGTGTCATACGACGTCGATCCGGCTCGCGTGGGTCAGCGGACGGACTTCGACAAGCTGAAGCTGGAGATCACGACCGACGGCTCGATGACGCCGAAGGACGCGGTCAAGGACGCGGCCGAGCTGCTGATCCGGTACCTGTCGATCTTCACGGACATCGACGCCGCCGAGCTGGCGATCCGGCCGGACGGCGCGGCCGCCGAGGTGGTCGCCCCGAGCGCGCACGGGATGGAGAACATCCTGATCGAGGAGCTCGAGCTGGGCGTGAGGAGCTACAACTGCCTGAAGCGGGTGGGTATCGAGACGATCGGCGACCTGGTCGCGAAGACCGAGGCTGAGCTGGCCGCGATCCCGAACTTCGGCAAGAAGTCGATCGAAGAGGTCAAGGAGACTCTGGCGGCGCACGGGCTGAACCTGCGGGGCTCTGAGTGAGGCACCGCCGCACCGGCAGGAAGCTCGGGCGCGACGCGGCGCACCGCAAGGCGCTGTTCTCGAACATGGCGGGGTCGCTGTTCGAGCACGGGCGTATCAGGACGACCGAGGCCAAGGCGAAGGAGCTGCGGCCGATCGCGGAGCGGCTGATCACGCTGGCGCGGAAGGACCCGGCCGACGTGGCGGCGCAGCGCCAGGCGGTCGCGTACCTGCGGAGCAAGGATGCGGTGCACCGGCTGTTCCACGAGGTGGCGCCGCGGTTCACGGAGCGGCCGGGCGGCTACACGCGGATCGTGAAGCTGGGGCCGCGGCCGGGCGACGCGGCGCCGATGGCCTACATCGAGCTCGTTGACCACGAGCCTGTCGCCCGCGCCTAGCAGGCCGGCGCTCGGCCTGCCGGCGGGGTGGGTCGACCGGTCGGTGGTGACGTTCGTGGGACCGGACGAGGGCGACGGCTCGCCGTCGCTGGTGGTGACGAGCGACGGCCTCGAGCCGGGCACGTCGATGGCGCGGTACGCGGCGATGCAGGATGCGGCCGTGCGCGCCGGGTTCGACGGGATCGAGCTGCTGGAGGACCGCGAGACGACGGTGGGCGGGCACCGGGCGGTGCGGCGGACGTATCGGTGGGGGTACGACGGGCGGACGATGCGCCAGCGGACGTGGGCCCTCGTCGTCGGCGACGTGGGGTACACGATCGTCGCCTCGGCGCCGGATGCGACGTTCGACGGGCTGCGAAGCGCGTTCGCGGCGGCGCTGCGCGAGTTCCGCATCGAGTGACGCCGTGCGCCTGCGCGCGACGATCGCCTACGACGGGACGGAGTTCCACGGATGGGCGCCCCAGCCCGGCCTGCGGACGGTGGGCGCGGTGCTCGCCGAGGCGCTCGGCTGTGCACAGCTGAGGGTCGCCGGACGTACGGACGCAGGGGTGCATGCCCATGCGAACGTGGTCTCGTTCGATGCCGACAGGCGGATCCGGCCGGGCGAGCTGAATGCGAAGCTGCCGGACGACCTCGCGGTGCTGGACACCGCGGAGGCGCCCGGGTTCGACGCGCGTGGCGACGCAACCTCTCGCAGCTACGTGTATCGGATCTCGACGGCGCCGGTTCGGGATCCGTTCACGAGGCGGTTCCAGCTCCAGCAGCGCCGCGTGCCGTCTGTCGACGTCCTCGAGCAGTGCGCAGCTGCGATCCGGGGCAGGCACGACTTCACGGCATTCACGCCGAGCGAGACACAGCACGCCTTCTTCGAGCGGACGGTGACGGAGGCGTCGTGGCGGCACGACGGCGACAGGCTCGAGTTCACGATCACGGCCGACGCATTCCTGCGGCACATGGTGCGGGTGCTGGTGGGGACGATGCTCGAGCGGCCCGAGCCCGACCTGTTCGCACGGCTGGTGGAGGGGCGGCCGAGAAGCGAAGCGGGGCGCACGGCGCCGCCCCACGGGCTGGCCCTAACCGCCGTGCGCTACGGGTAGTCGCAACCCAATTATTGGAGACCAAGTCGTTCCAGGGGGGTGTGACGGTTCCGCCACACCTCTGCGAGGGGCGCCCACGTGGTTGAGCCGAATGCGCGCTGCCCCCAATTCTTGGAGACCAAGTCGCACGAATGGGTGAAGGCGTGATCGCGGCGGAATCGGCACATTTCGCCACCCTGCCTTCACGTTTCGACTCCTAGGCTCCAAGCACCATGGCCCGAAGAAAGCGAATCGACTACCCCGGTGCTCTCCAGCACGTTGCCGTAAAGGGCAACAACCAGCAATCAATGTTCGTCGACGCAATCGATCGGTTCGCGCTTCTCACAACGCTACGCGTAACTGCCGAGCGGTACGGCTGGGAAGTGCTGTCGTATTGCCTCATGGACACCCACTGGCACCTGCTCGTCCGCACCCCTCGAACGCTCTCCATCGGGATGCAGCGCCTGAACAGCTGCTACTCGCGCGGCTTCAATGAGCGCCATGCCCGGACAGGCCACTCGCTCAGGCACAAGTTCATGTCCGTGCCGGTCGAGGACGATGCGCACCTCCGGGAACTGACGCGCTACATCCCGCTCAACCCCGTCCGCGCGGGCCTTGCGCCGACCGCCGAGCTGTGGCCGTGGTCGAGCTACCTCCACGAGTTGGGCGCGGAGCCGGCGCCCGACTGGCTCAACGCCGGTTGGGCAACCCGCCTGCACGGCTCCGCCGAGCGCCTCCGCAGCTACGTCGAGGCGGGCAGCCGCGACCCCGTCGCCCCCTAGACTGACTCCCGTGAACATCCTCCTCACCAACGATGACGGCGTCACCTCCCGCGGCCTGTTCGAGGCCAAGCTCGCCCTCGAGCGCCACGGCACCGTCTCGGTGATCGCCCCCGACTCGAACCGCAGCGGCTCCGCTCGCAGCATCACCATCCACCGCTCGCTCACCGTCACCGAGGTCGAGCTGCGCGACGGCACCACCGGCTACGCGACCGACGGCACCCCGGTCGACTGTGTTCGCTTCGGCGACCTCGGCCTGGTCGGCGAGCGTCCCGACCTGATCGTCTCCGGCATCAACTACGGCTACAACCTCGGCGACGACGTCACGTACTCGGGCACCGTCGCCGCCGCCTTCGAGGGCATCCTGCTCGGCATCCCCGGCATCGCCATCTCGCAGGGTGCCCCCACCGCATCCGGCTCGGACTTCCGCCGCCACGAGGACTACGACTTCGGCCCGGCCGCCGCGTTCCTCGGCGACCTCGTCGGCCGCGTGATCGACCTCGGCCTGCCCGAAGCCACCGTTCTCAACGTCAACGTCCCCTCGCACCCCACCGGCATCGCCTCGGGCCGCCTCGGCCGCCGTATCTACACCGACCGCCTCGAGCTCGAGGCCGACGGGGAGGGCCACCGCCGCTACCGCATCTACGGCGACGAGCCGTCCTATCACGACGAGCCCGGCACCGACTTCCGCGTGATCGCCGAGGGCAAGATCGCCGTCACCCCGATCCACCTCGACCTCACCAGCCGCCCCGGCCTCGACGCGCTCGACCGGATGCTGAGCGCCCTCAGCCCTCCGGCTGCCTCAGGTTGAACCCGGTCACCTTCGGCACCCCGCCTCGCCACTCGACCACCGCCAGCCGACAGTTGTCCAGCCACAGGTGCCGGTGCAGCGCCGGCGGCCCGCCCAGGAAGTAGCTCGACACCATCAGCCGCGCCAGCGACCCGTGGGTGACCACGAGCGTCGTTCCCTCGTCGCCGGCCCGGTCGTCCAGGAAACCCGCGGCCCGCCGAAGCGCATCGGCGAACGGCTCGGTGCCCCCCGGGAACTCCGGCTCCCGGTCGTTGTGCCATCGCTCGAACTCCGCCGCCAGGGGCCCGTCCTTCAGCTCCTCCTCGGTTTGTCCCTCGAACGGCCCCGCGTCGATCTCGGTCAGCCGCTCGTCCACCAGGATCCCCGGCACCGGCGACTGACGGGCCGCGACCGCCTCGGCCGTGAACCTCGCCCGCCCGAGCGGCGAGCTGTAGATGCGGTCGATCCGCGTCTCCGCCAGCCGCTCCGCCGCCTCCTCGGCCTGCGCGGTGCCCGCCTCGCTGAGCGGCACGTCGGTTCGCGTGGTGAACCGGTGCTCGTGGTTCCACACCGTCTCGCCGTGGCGCATCAGCAGCAGTCGTCGTGACACCTCGCAACCGTACCCGCGGGGCCACCGGGCCGCTACACGAGCGGCCGCTGACGAACGCGCCGGGCGCTCACGCTCAGCTGCCGACGGTGATGTGCGTCTCCATGCCGGCCTGTTTGTGGCCGGGAACCGAGCAGTACAGCTCGTACGAGCCGCTCTTCAGCGTCACGGTCAGGTCCTTTGAGCCGGAACCGAACGTCGGCGTGGCCTCGTCCTCGACGTCCGGTCCGTCGACGGTCAGGTTGTGCGCGCTCGGGCCCTCGTTGGTCACGTGGAAGGTGTACGTGCCGGGCGTCAGATTGCCGCTCTGATCGACCGTGACCGAGAAGTCCTTCAGCGTCACGTTCACCGGCGTCCCGGTCGCCGCGCTCGAGCCGCCCGTCGCAGGCGTGGTCGTGGTGCCGCCGCCGCTCGAGCCGCCGCCGCATGCCGCGGCACCGAGCGCCAGCGCCCCAACCAGGAGCACCAGCGTCACGGATCGGATGAGGAGGAGTCGATGCATATGACCCCGTACGGGACGTCGCGCGGACCGGATTTATACGATGCCGGGATGCGCACCTTCTCCGTCTGGCTGTTCGACTTCGACGGCACCCTGGTCGACTCCGAGGCACTGATCCTCGCGTCGTTCCACCATGCGACGCAGGTGGTGCTGGGCGAGACGCCGTCCGACGAGGCTCTGCGCGCAGGCATCGGCCTGACGCTCGAGCAGCAGGCCCTCGACATCGCCGGCGACCGCGCCGACGAGCTGTTCGACGTCTACGTCCGCCACAATCAGGCGGCGCACGGGGATCTGCTGCGCAGCTTCGACGGCATCCATGCGATGCTCGACCGGCTGCATGCCGCCGGCGCGCGGCTCGGCATCGTCACCGCGAAGCTTCGCACCACCCTCGAGCTGGGCATCACGACCGTCGGACTCGACCGCGACCTGTTCGATGTCGTGGTTGCGAAGGAGGACACCGACCTGCACAAGCCCGATCCCGCTCCGGTGCGATTCGCGCTCGACGCCCTGGCCGCGCCGCCCGCCGAAGCCGTCTACGTCGGCGACTCGCCCTTCGACCTGCAGGCCGGCCGCGCCGCCGGCACCGCGACGGCGGCCGCCATGTGGGGCGATATCTTCGCACGGGACGCGCTGCTCGCCGAACGACCGGACCTGGTCTTCGAGAGCCCGCACGACGTCGCAGCCGAGGTGCCGGCATGACGCCCGCCAGGCGCGCGGCGGAGCTCCGAACGCGCATCGACGAGGCGAACCACCGCTACTACGTGCTCGACCAGCCGAGCATCGGCGACGCCGAGTACGACAGCCTGATGCGCGAGCTGCAGGAGATCGAGGCGAAGCACCCCGAGCTGATCACGCCCGACTCGCCGACGCAGCGCGTCAGCGGCACCCCGTCCGCCCAGTTCGCCACCGTCACCCATCCCCAGCCGATGCTCTCGCTCGCCAACTCCCGTAACGATGACGAGTTCCAGGCATGGTCGGACCGGCTCACGCGCCTGCTCGACGGCGAGGCGTTCCAACTCGTGACCGAGCCGAAGATCGACGGACTGGCCATCTCCCTGATCTACGAGAACGGGCTGTTCGTCCGCGGCGCCACGCGTGGCGACGGCGTGCACGGCGAGGACGTGACCGCGAACCTGCGCACGATCCGCGCCATCCCGCTGAGGATCCCCGAGCAGCGGATGGTGGAGGTGCGCGGCGAGGTCTACCTGCCGCTCGCCGGGTTCGAGCGCGTCAACCAGGAGCGCGCCGAGGCCGGTCTGCCGACCTTCATGAACCCCCGCAACTCCGCGGCGGGATCGCTTCGCCAGCAGGATCCCGGTGTCACCGCCAGCCGCCCACTCTCGATATTCACGTACCAGATCGGCGCTCACGACGACATCCCGGTCAGGTCGCACTGGGAGGCGCTCGAGTGGCTGCGCGATCAGGGGTTCCGGGTCAGCGAGCGCGTCGCCCTGCACGATTCCATCGCCTCGGCCCTCGCCGAGTGCCACGCCTGGGAGGAGCGGCGCGGCGAGATCGACTACGACATCGACGGATGCGTGGTGAAGGTCTCGAGCTGGGCGCAGCAGCGAGAGCTCGGCTCGGTCGGCCGCGACCCGCGCTGGGCGATCGCCTACAAGTTCGCGCCCACCACCGCTCTCACGACACTGCTTCGGATCGGCATCAACGTCGGCCGCACCGGCGCCCTCAACCCGTACGCGGTGATGGAACCGGTCGTGGTCGGCGGTGTGACGGTCTCGCTGGCCACGCTGCACAACGAGGAGGACATCAATCGCAAGGACATCCGCGAGGGCGATACGGTGATCGTCCAGCGGGCCGGCGACGTCATCCCGCAGGTGGTGGGGCCGCACCTCCCCGACGGGCAGCCGGCCGATCGAAACCCGCCGTTCCAGATGCCGGAGCGCTGCCCCGCATGCGACACACCGGTGGTGAAGGCGCCGGGCGAGGTCATGCACCGCTGCCCGAACCGCGCCTGCCCGGCGAAGGGCCTGGAATGGCTGAAGCACTTCGTCAGCCGCGGCGCGATGGACATCGACGGCGTGGGGGAGAAGCTGGTCGCGCGGTTGCTCGATCTCGGCCTCGTGACGCGGCCCCAGGATTTCTACCGACTGACGGCCGATGACCTGCTGCCGCTCGAGGGCTTCCAGGAGCGGTCGGCCGAGAACGTGATCCGCTCGATCGAGACGTCCAAGCAGCGCCCGTTCGGCAACGTCCTGTTCGCCCTCGGCATCCCGCACGTCGGCTACGTGAACGCGCAGCTGCTGGCCGACGAGTTCGGATCGATGGACGCGCTCGCGCACGCGGCGGCCGAGGACATCGCCGCCGTCGAGGGCGTCGGCCCGGTGATCGCGGAGGCGGTGTCCAGCTGGTTCTTGGACGAGGAGCACGCGGAGGTGGTCCGCGCGCTGGGCGAGGCGGGCGTGCAGATGAGCGGGCCACGCCGCGCGCCGGCCGAGGGGCCGCTCAGCGGCAAGACCGTCGTCGTCACGGGCTCGGTCGAAGGCCATACGCGCGACTCGGTCCGCGAGCACCTCGAATCGCTCGGCGCCAGGGTGAACGACTCGATCTCCAAGAAGACGGACTACCTCGTCGCCGGGGAGGGGGGCGGCTCCAAGCGCGCCAAGGCCGAGAAGCTCGGCGTCGCGGTCGTCTCGCTGGAGGAGCTCGAGGGCGAGCTGCGCGCTTCGGCGTCGTCCTGAGCGCTGGCATACTGAGCGGGATGGAGGTGACCGAGCACGCCGACGCCGGTGCGGCGCTCGACGACGTCAGCGACGCGCTGCGCGCGGCCGGTGCCGAGGGCGAGCTCTCCTACGGAATCCTCGTCAGGCTCATCGGCGAGCCGGATGCCTGGGGATCCGAGGTGACCATGCTGGTCGGAAGCGACGACGGCGGCCCGAGCGCGCTCGTCACGATGACCGGCCATCTCCCGGCACTGATCGTCGGGTTCGGCGATCCCGCCCGCCTCGACTACGACCGGCTGGCCGAGGCGATGGAGGCGACCGGCCGGCGGCCCGGCGGTGTCAACGGCGCGATCCGCTGGAGCGATCCGTTCGCCGCCGTCTGGGCGGCTCGCGGCGCCCAGACGGCCGTGCGGCGCGAGCTACGAGCGTTCGAGCTGACGCGCGTGATCGAGCCGCCGGCACCTCCGGGCCGGTTTCGCGAGGCCGGTGAGGCCGATATCGCGCAGGTGGCGGCCTGGGTCGTTGCCATGGGCGACGACATTGACGAGCCGATCGGCGACGACGAAGCCGGGCACGTCGCCCGGCGCGTGGTCGGCGGGCACGACCTGGCGCTGTGGGAGCATGACGGCCGTCCGGTGTCCATGGCCGCCATCACCCGGCGAACGCCGTGGTCGTCCTGCGTGGCGCTCGTCTACACGCCGCCCGACCAGCGCCGGCGCGGCTACGCGAGCGCCGTGGTCGCCGCACTCTCCCAGCGCGAGCTCGACGCCGGGCGGGAGTGGTGCTCGCTGTTCACCGACCTCGCGAATCCCACGTCCAATCACATCTATGCCGAGCTCGGCTATGAGCCGCGCTGCGATTTCCGGCACCACGAGCTGACCTCACCTGGTTCCTCTAGCGCGGCCGGCTGCCCGCAAGGGCCTGCACGATGCGGTCCTGCAGGCGGTGCGCGGCCGTGATGTCGAGTTTGGGCCCGTTCACCAGGATCGAGAAGACCAGCCGGTGCCCGTTCGCCGCGCGGACGTAGCCGGAGAGGTTCGACGCGTCGTCGAGCGTGCCGGTCTTGGCCTGTGCGTTCGCATGCGCGGGCCCGCTCTCCATCCGGTCTGACAGCGTGCCGTTCACGCCGGCCACCGGCAGCGATGCACGGAACACGTCGGCGTAGGGCTGCTCGCCGACCCGGCGGAGCAGTCGCAGGATCTGCCGGGCCGACAGCCGGTCGGCCGGCGAGAGACCGGATCCGTCGTACAGGCGTGCGCCGCGCAGGCCGACCCCGATCGACTTCAGGTACCGTCGCGCCTCGCGCCGGCCCTGAGCCATCGTGCCGCTCATCCCAGCCTCCACGGCAACCCGCTTGTTCAGCACCTCGGCGAAGTAGTTGTCGGATCGGCGATCCATGATCTTCACCAGCCGGCCGACCAGCGGCGAGCGCTCTGTCGCGACCAGCGTCGCGCCTGCGGGCAGCTTCCCGGTGCGGGGATCGTGATCGACCCGGACACCGTGCGCCTTCAGCGACGTCCGCAGCACCTCCGCCGCCCGCACGGCCGGCCCGTGGTAGCTGTACGGCCGGAAGTACGAGACGAGATCCTCGTTCACGGACAACGCCGAGATCGGCGGGCAGTCCTGCCAGTACGACGGCTTCCAGTACGGCCCCGTGCGCCGCGTGTCGAACAGGGTCTCATCGGCGAAGACGCGCCCCGACACCCGCCGGATGCCCGCGTGGCGCACCGCGGTTGCCAGGTCGCGAACGCTGCTGCCCGCGCCGCCGAATGCGTGCCGCCGAAACGATCCGGTCGAGAGCGACGGATCGCCGCCGCCGACCAGCCACAGGCTGCCCGTCAGCGTGCCGCCCGTGACCGTACCCGTCGCATACACGCGCGTCCTCAGCCGTCCGCCGGCTCCCAGATCGGCCAGCACCACGGCCGCCGTCGTCAGCTTCATGTTCGAGGCCGGCTTCAGCTCGGTGCGGGAGTGCAGCCGGTAGAGCGCCCGGTCGGATGTCGTGTCGTAGACGGCGATGCCCGTGCCGCTCCCGCCGAACGGCGAGCGGGCGACGATGGACGCGATGTGGGTGCCCACGCTGGCTCCCGCCGTGCAGGGGACGGCGAGCGGGGCCAGCACGAGCAGGACGGTGCAGCGGCGAACCATGGCGGGCCAGCATAGGCGAGGGCCCGGCCGGCTTGTCCGCCGTCCGGGCCCTCGTACGGTTCCGAGCGTTCCTACTGCGCCTGGAGCAGGTTGATCTCGCGCACAGCAGCAAAGAGGCTCTTGTCGATCTTGCCGTGGTAGATCGGCACCGACTGCTCATGGCACAGCCGGATGACCTCTTCGCGCTTCAGGTTGAACTCCTTGGAGAGCTCCTCAGGCGTCAGATGGTTCGCCATGCGTCCTACCCCCTGTCGTAGGTGGTCGAGGGCAACAAAAAACCCACCAAGCGCTGGCTCGCTCGGTGGGTATCGATCGCCCCTGGGTTCTCGCTGACCGCGGGCAACTCAGGCCTTCTCCGATCGCGCATCCATGTGCGGATCGTAGCCCGGACCCCGGATGGCGTCAATCGTTCAGATCGGGTTCGGGACGTCCACGAAGACGTGCTCCACCCCAAACCGCGAGGCCAGCAGGTCGCCCAGCGCGCGCACCCCGAACACCTCGGTGGCGTAGTGGCCTGCGGCGATCAGGTGGATGCCGTTCTCGGCGGCCGCCCACCGCACCTGCTCGGTCGGCTCACCCGTGAGCAGGCACTGCGCCCCGGCGGCGGCCGCGTCCGCGGCGAACTTCGACGCCCCGCCGCTGACGACGGCCACGCGGCCGACCCGCTCCGGACCGTGCTGGAGGACGAGCGGCTCGGGGTTGATCTGCCGGCGCACGACATCGACGACATCGGCGATGCCGGCGGAGGCCGGGAGCGCCCCGACGAACCCGATCGTGCGGGCGCCCTCACGCCCGAAGGGCACACGATCCTCGAGTCCGAGCAGATCGCAGATCACCGCGTTGTTGCCGACCTCCGGGTGCGCGTCGAGTGCGAGGTGGTAGGCGAGCAGCGAGATGTCGGCGTCAAACAGCGTCTTCAGCCGCGCCTTGTCGGCGAGGGAGAGCGGAGGCCGGGGCCCCGACCCGTAGAACAGGCCGTGATGGACGACCAGCAGCTGCGCGCCCTCCTGCGCCGCCCGCTGGAACAGCTCGAGCGACGCGCTGACGCCGGTCGCGACGCGCGTCACCTCCGCCTCGCCGGGCACCTGAAGGCCGACCGGCAGGCTGTCCGGATATGCGTCGATGTCGAGCAGGTCGTCGAGGAAGCGGACGATCTCGTCGCGGCCGGCCATGTGCGGGCGAGCATAGTCCGGGTAGGGTGGGAAGCCCCCCACCCGCTTGCGCGCGGGCCGAAGGTGAGGCACTGTGGCGGCATGCCGGGGTCGATCTCCTTGGAACAGCGGCTGGAGGGCCACGTGCCCGCACCGTCCGGGCGGCGCGTCACGCGTGCGTCGTTCCGGCGCGCGCCCGGCGGCCTGCGCCAACGGATCGACGCGTCGATCGAGGACGCGGTGCGGATCTTCGAGCTCGACCGGCTGCTCTACGACATCGAGGTCGACGCGCAGCACGCCTGGTTGCGGCGGCTGATGGCGTTCGATGCCTATTGCGCGGGCCGCGATGGCGGCGGGCCGCCCGACCCGCCTGTGCGATAATCCCGCCCGTCGCGGGGCGTGGCGCAGCCTGGTAGCGCGCACCGTTCGGGTCGGTGAGGTCCCGAGTTCGAATCTCGGCGCCCCGATACGAGGGATCGGCCGGGCGCGGCCGGTCCCTCATCGTTCAACGTCGCCGCGACGTGGGCGTCATCCCGGCCCGGCGGGAGCCCCGAGCAGGCGCCGCGACGGCGTCCGCGAGTCGCCCAAGCGTTCGGCCGGCAGGTGCAGGGCGCGCAAGGCGTTCAGGATCACCGCCACGTCGATCCCCTCCTGAAGCAGCGCCCCGGCAACCGGGGGCAGAAGGCCGAACGCCGCGAACCCCATGGCCGCGACGCTCAAACCCATGCCGATCAGGACCGACTGCTTCGCGATGCCCCGCGCGCGCCCCGCGACCCTGCGTGCCGTCACGATGCGTTCGATGCGCGGAGTGACGATGACCATGTCGGCGGTCTCCGAGGAGACGGAGCTTCGGCCGCCCGCCACCGCAATGCCGACATCGGCGACGGCCAGCGCCGGTGCGTCGTTGACGCCGTCACCGACCATCGCTACTGGGCCGAGCGCAGGTTGGGCGGCCAGCGCCTGCACGAGCGCGGCCTTGTCCCGAGGGCTCTGGCCGGCGTAGACCTCGTCCACGCCGACGAGGGCACCGACCGCCCTCGCGGCCTCTTCACGGTCCCCGGTGGCGAGGACGATCCACCGAACTCCCTCTCGCCGGAGATCGGCGACCGCTTCCGCGGCGTCGGGCCGCACTGGGTCAGCTACGCGGATCCGGCCGGCGAACGCGCCCGCCGAGGCGACGGCGACCGTGGTCTCGGATCCGGCGCCCTGCGCGTCGGCGGCCGCTGCTCCGGATCGTGCGGCGACCCACGTGCCGCTGCCCACGCTCACCTCCCGACCGTCGATCCTCCCCTCGATGCCGCCGCCGGCCGTTTCGACGACGTCGACCGGTGTTTCGAGCTGCAGCCCTCGACGGTGCGCCTCCGCGACGATCGCATCGGCAAGCGGATGTGCCGAGAGCTGGTCGAGCGAGGCGGCGAGGCGGACGAGCTGGTCGGCCGAGATGCCGGCAGCGGGCTCGACCGAGAGCACCTCTGGGTGGCCGAGCGTGAGCGTGCCGGTCTTGTCGAGCAGCACGGTACGGGCCGCCGCCAGCGCTTCGAGAGCCTGACCGCCCTTGACGATGACGCCTTCGGTCGCGGCCCGGGACATGCCTGCGATGAATGCGATCGGAGCGGCGAGGATGAGCGGACATGGAGTGGCCACGACCAGGACGGCCAGCGCGCGGACGGGGTCTCCCGATACGAGCCAGGCCGCGCCGCCGATCACGAGTGTGACCGGCAGGAAGATGCCGGCGTACCGGTCGGCCATGCGCACGAACGGCGCGCGCTGGCGTTCGGCCTCGGCGACGACGCGCACGATGGCGGCGTACGCGCTGTCCTTCGCGCGCCGCATCGCGCGCATGTCGAACGGAGGGCCTGCGTTCGTCGTACCGCTTCGCACCGAGTCGCCGGCGGCGTGCGCGACAGGCAGGGGCTCCCCCGTGAGTGACGACTCGTCGAGGATCGCCTCATCCGATTGCACCACGCCGTCCACCGGCACGACGTCACCGGACCGCACCAGGAGGACGTCGCCGGGCTCGACCGCTTCGGCATCGACCTCGACCACCCCCGCTGGGCCGCGGCGCCATGCGTGCCTCGGGGCGCGCGAGAGCAGCGAGGTGAGCTCCCGCCGCGCGCGGCCGGCTGCAAGCGACTCGAGCGTGTTTCCGCCAGAGAGCATCAGCGCAATGAGGGCTCCTGCGAGGAACTGGTCGAGCGGAAGCGCGCCGAGCATCGCCATCAGCGCGATCGTGTCCACGCCCAGGCGACCGTGGAGCAGCGACCGCACGACGTGCCATCCAAGTGGCAGCACGGCGGCCGTGACCGCGACCGCCAGCACCACGTCTGCGGCCGTGCGGTGACCGGCGGCCAGGAGCGCGACGCCGGCAGCAATGGCGGCCAGCTCTCCGCCGGCGACCAGAGCGTCCGCACCGGCGGCACGCAGCGCCGCAAAGCCGGCTGCGACGGACCCAGAACTGCGACGGAGGATACGAGTCACAGGTTCAGGGTCGCGTACGGTGAGGTGGGACGCATCGGGCGATCCACCGGTTCGAGGATGCGGGATGTCCGCATCCACCCGGTCTCGAGTGTCTAGCTCGAGCTGGTGGTCAGCGCCCGAGCCGGCCCTGCATGTGCGCCATCGCGGCGGGGCTCGTGTCGATCGACCCCGGGGCCAGCAGGTTGATGACGTTATGGGCGTCGATGTAGCAGTACATCTCTGGCTCGTTCGTCCAGTGGTTGGCGGCGTTCGGCGACGTGCAGTCCCACGCCGGAGTGGTCGAGCCGATCGTCCCCGCCTTTCCGGTGACGAAGCGGTACCACTGGATGATCGTCCATCCGGCGGCGTTCTCATACCCGACCAGCGTGCGGGGGTCGGTGTACCGGCGATTGTTCTTGACGGTCAGCGTGTAGCAGGGCAGCGCCGCGTTGTTGCAGCGACCGCCCATGACGGAGTTCGTCTTTGCCCAGTACGGTGACGGGACGGGTACCGGGTTGATGCCGACCGAGTACCGCCGTCCAAAGCCGTAGCACGCGTTCACGAGCGAGGTCTGCACGTCGGTGGTGAGGGCGTTGTTCGGATAGGCGAACATGCCCCACGCCTCGGGGAATCCGTGTGACGCGAACTCGCCGACGGTGCCGCACGTCTCGTCGCGCTGCTGTTGGGGCGTGAGGGTCGTCAGCTCCTTCCCCGTGCGGCCGCGGGACGCAACCGACCAGCCGTACTGGTCGCGCAGATTCGCGAGATCGGGCCACGTGGCGTAGCGGATGGTCCCCTGGCACACTGGAGCCGTTGCACCGGTCTGGTTGAGGGACACGGGAGCCGTGGCGGTGTGGCCGTGCGACTTGATCAGCTCCGCCAGCGTCCACAACGGCACGTTCCCGGCGAGCGCGGTGCGGCAGTTGCTGCCGCCCACGTAGTTCCCGACCTGGGCGCGACCGAACATGTAGGTGATGTACCGGTGGCGGGGCTGGGGGCTGGTGTCCCGAATCAGCTGCACTGTGCCCGGGCTGGGCATGCCGTTCAGCACGAGGAAGTCGTCCCTCGTACCGTTGGTGCGCAGCGGCTGCGCGTCGTATCCGGTCCCGGTTGTCGCAGGGAGCGAGGCCCTCGTCCACCCCGCCGCATTCCGTACCAGCAGAGCATCGGCGAGATCCGATGAAGCGCCGCTGCGCACGGCGTACACGTCCGCGCGCTCGTCGCCGTTCACGTCGCCGACGGCGACCGAAGTCAGCCCGCCGTCGGGAAAGGTCGCCAGCGCGACGGGGGCGGCGTAGCCCATGGCGGTGCGGGCCTGCATGTAGACGGTGTTCGACGTGACGCCCACGATGTCGAGCCGGCCGTCGGTCGAGACGTCGCCCAGCGCCACATCGGCATAGCGCGTTGTCAGCCCGAGCGACGCACCGACTTCCGTGAAGCCGTGACCGGCGTCGTTCCGGTACAGGTACGGACGCGCGGAGCCGGTGACGAGCAGATCCTGCCAACCGTCCCCGTTGTAGTCGGTGGTGATCGCACGCCGCCCGTTACCGAGCACCGACTCGAGGCCGTACGCGTTGGCGGCATCCAGGCGGTAGCCGGTTCCGCCCACGTTCAGGAACAGCTTGTTCTCGGAGCTCGCGCCATGGTCGGCGTCCGTCGGCCGCGCCGCCTCGTTGGCGACGTACAGGTCGGGGAATCCGTCGCCGTTCGCGTCGATGAAGGTCGCCGAGCGGCCGCGACCGTAGGGATCTCCAACACCCCATGCCGTGCCGGCGTCGGAGAATGTGCCGTTCGGGCCCTGGAGCCACAGCTCGTTGTCGATCTCAGCGGACTTGATCACGTTCAGTCCTGTCCGCCCGACGGTGCAGTACACATCCGGCCGGCCGTCCCGGTTTGCGTCACCCCACGCACAGCTGTGCCGGTCGACGTTCCCGATCAACCCGTTGGGGTAGAGCCCCTCGGCCGGCAGTTGCTGCGCGGCAACGAACGTGCTTCCGGTGTTACGCCAGAGCGTCGCACCGCGGTCGTGGTACACGATCAGCACGTCCTCCTGGCCGTCACCGTTGTAGTCGTAGGGTGCCGACGACCAGGTCTTGACGACTCCCGCGTCCAGCCCGACCTGGGACGCCACGTCGGAAACCGTCGTCGCACCGTCGGCGCTGCTCGTCACGAACAGGGCGGCGATAAGCGCCAGGACGATCGATGTGTGCCGTCGGTACAAGGGAGCCTCGCAAGTGTCGGGAGCCGCGTGTCTGTCCATGAGAGCACCGACGCAGCACCACCGCCTCCGGTGTCTCCCCGACACGGGCATGGGGAACACCGCAGGCCTCGCACCGGGAAGACCGCACAGGCCCGTGCCGGGCAGAGGTGCTTGGCCGGCGGCCCGGCCGCTCGACCGTGTTGCGGATCCACCGCAGGCGGCACGCGGGGCTTCTGCGGATGCCGGCCGGCGATGGAGCCGGAATGATCCCCGGCATGTCAGCCACCGAGCCGCAAACGTTCGACGCGCTGCCGCCGGCGCAGATGGCGCGGCGCGCGGAGGCGGTGGGCGAGAGCAAGGCGGCGCTGCCCGCCGCGACCCTGTTCGCCCTCGCGGTGCTGGCTGGTGCCTTCATCGCCATGGGGGCCGCCTTCGCCACCACCGTCACCGCCGGCACCGCCGGCCTGGCCTATGGCGTTGTGCGGCTTCTCGCCGGCGTGACGTTCTCCGTCGGACTGATCCTGGTGATCGTCGGTGGGGCGGAGCTGTTCACGGGCAACACGCTGATGATCATGGCCTGGTCGAGCCGGCGGATCTCGACCGCCCGCATGATCCGCAACTGGGCGATCGTCTACGCGGGCAACATGGTCGGCGCGTTCGCCGCCGCGCTGCTCGTCGTATGGGGAAAGCAGTACACGTTCGGCGACGGGGCGGTGGGACTCCAGGCGCTTGCGATCGGCGCCACGAAGACGAACCTCGGGTTCGGACAGGCCGTCGCGCTCGGCATCCTGTGCAACGCGCTCGTGTGCATCGCCGTCTGGCTCTGCTTCTCGGCGCGCACCACCGCCGACCGCATCCTGGCGATCGTCCCGCCCATCAGCGCCTTCGTCGCGGGCGGGTTCGAGCACAGCGTCGCCAACATGTACTTCATTCCGGTGGCCCTGTTGATCAAGCGCGACAACGCCTGGCTTCACTCGACATCCGGCGTCCCGGATCTGCACACGTTGACGTGGGAACGGTACCTGGTCGACAACCTGCTGCCCGTGACGATCGGCAACATCATCGGCGGCACCGTTCTGGTCGGCGCGGTGTACTGGTTCGTCTACCTGCGAGGCGCGCGCGGCGACCTGTGAAGCCGTGGACTGCTCGCGCCGGCCGTGCTCGTGCTGCGGCCGAGCCCGCCAGCGGACGGCCGGCCCCTGCTAGAATCCACCCCGAGGGGGGAAGCCCGCGTCCGGATGGCAGAGGAGCCGCATGGCCGACCTGCCCCGCGTTGCCCGCCGACTTCACCACCGCCGTTCCCGAACGGCCTCACGGATCTGAGGATTGATGCACGCAAAGCCTTCTCCGTACGACGAACACCGCGAGACTGACATCCGCGTTCACGTTCCCGGTGAACGAGCCGGTGGCGAGCCGCCGAAGGCGCCTGCGCGGCGTCCGATCATCGGCATCTTCACCCGCCGAGCGTTCCTCTCGAAGGACACCGGGCGGTGGCACAAGTTGACGGGCGGTCGCGACCGTCACGGCGACGACCGTGCGGACGAGCGCGATCCGGGCGAGGGCGCCTGATGGCGCGGCCGCACCGACCCGTCCGCGGAAGCGTGTATGAGAAGCGGCGCGTATCCGGCTCGCCGGCGCCGCCTGCGGCGCCGTTGGACGGCCTGTCCAGCGCCGACGCGCGCCGCCTCGGCGACCGCATCGATTCGACGCAGGAGCGATATCGGGTCACGGCCATCCGCCTGATCGCGGGTCGCGTGTGCGAGCTCGTGCTGGTCGACTCCCGGACAGGCGGATCGCACATGGTCGCCAACGCCGGCGACTGGGACCGGCTTCGCGCCGAGGTCTGAGCGGACCACCACCCGATATCGCGGCCATCGGCCGCCGACGCGCGCCGGCCAACGACTCGGTCTGCCGCGGCTGCCGCCGACGGGTCCACGGTGTTCGTCTGCTACCCTTGGTCCGTTAGTCGAACGCGTGACGGTTGCGGTCTCTTCGCCTCCCGACTCGTTCATGAGCATGGGGAGGAGGAAGATCAATGGCAACAGGAACCGTGAAGTGGTTCAACGACTCGAAGGGCTACGGGTTCATTGCGCCGGATGACGGCGCGAAGGATCTGTTCGTGCACCACAGCGAGATCGCCGGTGACGGCTACAAGACGCTCGCTGAGGGCAGCAAGGTGTCGTACGAGTCGCGCCAGGGCCAGAAGGGCCCCGAGGCGATCCAAGTTCAGCCAGTCTGACGGGAGGCGCCCTGAGCGCCAAGGAAGACAAGATCGAGCTCGAGGGTGAGATCACCGAGTCGCTCCGCGGCTCGATGTTCCGCATAACCCTCGAGAACGGTCACGACACCGTCGGGTATCTGTCCGGCAAGATGCGGCGCTATCGGATCCGCATCTTGCCGGGCGACCGTGTTCGCGTGGAGCTCTCTCCGTACGATCTCGCCCGCGGACGCATCACCTATCGCCATCGCTGAAGACCCCCGTATTGCCACCACGCCAGTGCCTCGAGCTCCCTCAGTGACCCCCAACGCCGGCGGTGTCCGCCGAACGCGTCCTTCGGCTCCTGTTCCGTGCGAGTCGTGCTATCGCCCGCTCGCAGCCGGTGAGGAACGCTGGTGCGCGAAGTGTCGGGCGCTGCGGCCCAGCCGCAAAGCACGCGTCGGCTGAGCCGGTCGTCGTGCGCGTCTCGGCGATCCTTTAGCGCGACTCGCGCAGCGCTTCGGCGTGGAACGAGGCGACCGCCTCCATCACCGCGACCATGCCGCCGTGCCGGCCGAGCTCTGCTTCGCTGATCACGCGCAGGTCGCCTCCCGCCGCCGCGACGGAGGCGCCCCAGTCGCGCAATGCGATCGTCCGCGCCTCGGATTCCGAGCCGCTGATCGCGCGGGTGTTCCAGCGCTTCGCGCCAGCGGGGCGCGCCTGGACGAAGAACAGTGGTATGCCGGGTGGGTGGGCGATATGGCGGCTCGCGGGGTGTCCGGGCCGCCCGAGTACTGGAACGGGGCGGCCCGAAGCTTCCGTGGTGCGCGCGCCGGCCGTCCCCCCGCAGGAGGTACATCGTTTCCGCGGCAGCCGGAGCGCTTGCGGCATGATCGGCGCGGTTGCAACTGGCCTATAGCCGATTTTCGCTTCATGTATGGGAAGCGGGGGAAGTGGTATAGACCGCGGAGCGTTCGGCTCACGGACATCGGCACGACCCGCTCCCGGCCCGGTGCCTGAGCAGCAAACGCTCTTGCTCGAGCCGGCCGCACGCTGTAGCGTCTCGGCATGGCGATCTCCCATGGCTCGCGGCTCGACCAGGGCATCACCCTGCCCTTCAGCTGGTTCGCGGATCCGGATGTCTTCCGGCGTGAGCAGGAGCGCATCTTCGCCCGCGCCTGGCAATACGTCGGCGTGACCGACTGGGTCTCGCGGCCGGGGGAGTACTTCACCGGCCGGCTGGGGCTCGTGCCCGTGGTGATCGTCCGCGACCACGACGGCCGGCTGAACGGCTTCGTCAACATCTGCCGGCACCGCGCCACCGAGGTTGCCCAGGGACGCGGTCGCCGCGAGACCCTGCAGTGCCCTTACCATGCCTGGACATACGGCCTCGACGGCTGCCTGCGCAACGCTCCCCGCTCCGACATGGAGCCCGGCTTCGACAAGAGCCGCTTCGGCCTGCGCCCCGTCGCGGTCGAGACCTGGGGGCCGTTCGTCTTCGCCAACCGCGACCTGGACGCACCGCCGCTGTCCGAGTTCCTCGGGGGGCTCCCGGGCATCGTCGAGGAGGCGGGCATCGACTTCGGCCGGATGGCGTTCCGCGAGCGCCAGGAGTGGGAGATCCACGCGAACTGGAAGGCGGTCGTCGAGAACTACCTGGAGTGCTACCACTGCCCGACGGCACACCCCGGGTTCTCGAAGCTGATCGACGTCGACCCGGACGCCTACCGGCTCAGCAGCGACCGCTGGTTCTCGAGCCAGGTCGGTGTGGTGCGCCAGCGTGCCCTCGACGAGGGCGGAACGCCGGACTACCGGCCGGCCGGCATGGACGTCGGGGAGGCGCACTTCCACTATCTGTGGCCGACCTTCACGGTCAACGTCTTTCCCGGCAAGCCGAACCTCGCCGCCTTCGCCTTCTACCCGATCGACGCGGAGCACACGATGACGGTCACCGACTACTTCTTCGGCGAGGATATGACCGACGAGGAGATCGTCGCGATCCAGGAGTTCGGCAACCAGGTCGGCGTGGAGGATCAGGCGCTGGTCGAGTCGATCCAGCGGGCGGCGCGCTCCGGCGGTCTCGACGAAGGGCAGCTGCTCCTGCACAGCGAGCACCTGATCCAGCACTTCCAGCGCCTGGTCGAGCAGGCGCTGGGCGATTCCGGCGAGCGGTAGGCCGGCGCCCGAGAGGGTTACCGGTTGATTGGAACGCCTGGGCCGGAGCGCGAGGCCTTTGGTACCATCGGATCGCCGGGGGGCAGTATCCCCGAACGGGTGTTGCTCGTCAGTACGGCCCACGGGCCCGGGCGCACCGGCCCACGCGGGCGGGAGAAACCTTCGGCTGACCGTCGACCCATGGCGCTCAGTCGAAAGGAGCCTGCAATGACCATCACCGCGACCAGCTTCAGCACCCGTATCCGTACGTGGCTGCTGATCGCCGGCCTCACGGCCCTGCTGATCGGCATCGGCGGCATCATCGGCGGGGGCGCGCTGTACCTGTTCGTGGCGCTGGCCGTGGTCATGAACGTGGTCGGCTACTGGTTCTCCGACCGCTTCGCCCTCAAGGCCAGCCGTGCCGAGCCGGTCGAGCCCGGCTCGGTGCCGTGGCTCGAGGCGGAGGTTCGCGACCTCGCCGCCCGTGCCGGCGTGCCGATCCCGCGCCTCTATCTGATCCCGTCCGACCAGCCGAACGCCTTCGCGACCGGCCGGAATCCGAGGCACGCCGCCGTTGCCGTCACGCGGGGGTTGTTGCACGACCTGCCGCACGACCAGGTGCGCGGCGTGCTCGCCCACGAGTTCGGCCACATCAAGAACCGCGACATCCTCGTCTCGTCGATCGCCGCCATGGTGGCGGGCGCCATCTCGGCGATCGCGAACATCCTCCAGTTCTCGTTGCTCTTCGGCGGTGACGACGACGACAACCCGCTCGGCCTGGTCGGCACGCTGGCGGCGATCATCGTGGCGCCGCTCGCGGCGATGCTGCTGCAGCTGGCGGTCTCCCGGCAGCGCGAGTTCCTGGCCGACGCGACCGGTGCGAGGCTGCTCGGCACGGCCCGGCCGCTCGCCGACGCGCTCGAGAGCCTGGAGCGCGGGGCGCAGGCGATGCCCATGGCGGTCAACGGAGCGACCGCGTCGCTCTACGCCGTCAGCCCGCTGCCGCGCGCCGGCATGGCCAGGCTGTTCATGACGCACCCGCCGATCGGCGAGCGCGTCCGGCGCCTGCGCGCGCTGGACGGACAGCCCGCCGTCCGGCTGGCCGCGTGACCGGCGGCGGGGCGGTGACGCGCACCTGTCCGATCGACGGCGCAGCGCTCGCATCGCGGGACCGATCCGGCATCGAGATCGACGAGTGCCCCGAGTGCCGGGGCGTGTGGCTCGACCGCGGTGAGCTCGAGGGTCTGATCGACCAGCGGGCCGCCGGCCTGCGGTACGTGTCGGTGTCGGCCGCTCCGGGGGCGACGGTCACGGGGCGTGCCGAGAGGTGACCCGTTGGCCGCGGTGGTGCTGCCTGCGCGCCGGGTCACATGTCGTGCGACGCGATCGCCAGCCCGGGCTCCTCGCCGGGCAGCCGGAACGGCTGGCTCCACGCCATCCGGCCGTCCGCGTCGACGACCTCGACTCGCGCCCAGCGCCAGAACTCGGGATACTCGAACCGAGCCGCCACGGCCAGACCGCCGTCTCCGCGCTCCGTGACCCCGCCGCGCCACTCCATCCGGTTCGGCGCGGCGTGCGCGCTGCACCCGTCCCACGGCCCGGAGCGCAGCCGCACGGTCGCAGCCTCGGAGCAGCGCACCTCGACCGCATCGTCCAGCACCTCGATGCCGAGCAGGCGCGGCCCGTTCGAGCCGTAGCACGCCCCATCCCGCAGCGCATCCAGGACCGCCTCGCGGCTGCGGGCCGCCGCGCACACCCACGTCCAGCCGAGGCCGCTGTCCTGCCCGGGTGAGTGGCAGTCGTCGGTGGCCACGCCGAATAGCGTCGCACCGGCCTGGAGCACGGCGTCCCAGTGCACCGTGGAGAGCCCGTTGCCCTGCTCGATCTCGGACGCTCCGTTCCAGATCTCGATCCCGGCAACCGATCCCGCGGCGGCGGCAATCTCGGCCGGCTCCAATCCGCTCCAGTATGGGTGGCACAGCACCGGGACGCCCCCATGGTCGGAGATCCACGATGCCATCTCGGCGATGCCGGGGAACGGCTCGCGCGGCTCCGGCAGCACCTCGACGCCGAGCGCCAGCGCCTCCGCCTCGCCCGCGGGGCTCGGCGACCGCGACGACAGCTCCGATGATGGGATGACGACCAGCCCGTCGCGCTCGTGCGCGGTCACGTGCCAGTGGTCGGTGATCGCAAGCACGTCGAACCCGAGTCCCGCGTAGTGCGCGCAGAGCGCATCGGGCGGCACGTCGCCGTCCGAGTTGGTCGTGTGCGAGTGAAGCTGGCAGCGAAGCCACTCGCCGCCCTCGGGAAACGGGTGCGCGGCCTCGGTCACGCCGCGTCCGTCGCGCTCCGCGGGCAGGTAGCATCGGCGCGGTGGTGAGGCTCAGCGCCATCTCTCTCGGCGACCCAGCCATCGCGCGTCTGCTCGAGGCGCAGCAGGCGGAGATGGCGTCGTATTACGGCGGCGAGGGCGGGTCGGGCGCGCCCCCGCGCGGCGACGAGTTCGTCCCACCGGCGGGGCTGTTCCTGGCGGCGTGGGACGACGGCGGCATCGTCGGATGCGGCGGCATCTGCCGGCTCGAGCCGGGCGTGGCGGAGCTGCGGCGCATGTACGTCGCCCCGGCGGGGCGTGGCCGTGGCATCGGCCGGTGCATCCTGGAGACGCTCGAGCACGAGGCCCTCGCCCTCGGGTATGCGGCGATCAGGCTCGAGACCGGGTTCCGGCAACGCGAGGCGATCGGCCTCTACGAGAGCGCCGGCTTCCGGCGCGGCGACTGCTGGGGGCCGTACCTGACGGATCCGAAGAGCGTCTGCTACGAGAAGCGGCTGACCGGCGACCCGTCCGGGTGACCCCGCCGCGAGCGCGGCGCCCGTCACTTCTCCCAGTCGCCGATCTCGTACGCCTTGCCCGGCGCCCCGCCGATCACGAGCAGCGTGGTCGGCGACGAGCCGGCTTCGAACTTTCGCGAGGTGCCCGGCTCGACGGCAACCACCGCGCCCTCACGGGCCGTGATCGCTTCGCCGTCGAGCATGACGTGAGCGGTCCCGCGATGGACGAAGTAGATCTCCTGCTGCCCTGACTCGCGCTCGTCGTGCTCGGGGATCAGCACCTTCCCCTCGTCCTTCGTGACCGCGTTGATCCCGAACGCGTTGATGCCGAAGTGATGGCGAATCGACTTCCACGTCGCCGGCCAGTCCGGCTTCACGGGCGGCACGTCGTCGACGTGCGAGATGCCCCATCCGGTTCCGCTCTGCGTGGTGCTCATGGTCGTCCCTCCAGGTGGCTGGGCCGCAGTCTCCCACACCGCGTTCAGTTCACGCGGGGATCCTCCGGCATGCGCGCGAGCAGCCGAAACGGGTCGCCCATCCGCTCGAGCACGGCCGACCAGAGGCGCTCGGGCTGCGAGCTGAACACGTCCTGCGCGGTCGCCCGCTCGGTGAACCAGGCCTCCTCCTCGATCTCGTCCTCCAGCTGTCCCGTGGCCCACCCGGCGTAGCCGGCGAAGACGCGGGCGCGGTTGACCGAATCGTGCAGCTCGTCCGGGTCTTCTGCAAACTCCAGCGAGGCGACCGAGTCGCAGATCGCGTCACCGCCGACCGGGTCGTTGTGGTCAGCCAGGGCGATCACCGTCTCGGGCTGGACCGGCCCGCCGATGAAGATCGGCTCGTCGTCGAGCAGGACTGCGCGGAGGTCGGGCACCGCCTCGCGCGCCTCGGTGTCGGAGGGCCGGTTGAGCACGACGCCGATCGCGCCGTCGGGCGTGTGCTCCAGGAGCAGCACGACCGTGCGCCGGAAGTTTGGATCGAGCAGGCTCGGCGCCGCGATCAGGAGACTGCCCTTGAGCGAGTCGTGCTCCATGCCTGCATGTTACGGCTGGGCAACCAGCGCCGCGCCGTCCGGCGGGCTGCTCAGGAGGCCCTGTGACTGCATCCACCGGCCGAACCGGGTCCACGCCGGAGCGCTGGGGGCGGCGACGCCCAGCAGCGGCAGCGTCTCGCGCACGGAGAGCGCCAGCGCGTCGCGGTAGTCGCGGGAGGCGTGGCGCCGCATGACCGCGATCGCCGCCGCCGGGTGGGCCTTCGCATATGCCGTGCCGGCCGCCAGCCCGCGGACGAAGCGCCGCACCCTCGCGCGGTATCCGGCGTCGTCGTCGAGCCGCTCGCTGTTCGCCACGACGACCAGCTCGTCGTACCGCGGCACGCCGTAGCGGTCGACCGGAAAGACCACCGGGTCGACCCCCCGAGCGGCGAGCTGTGCGCCCTCGATGTTGCGGTAGACGCCGATCACCGCGTCCACCTTGTGCGCAAGCAGGGCCGGGACGAGATTGAAGCCGACGGTCACCCGGTGGACGTCGGTTGCGGGGTCGAGGCCCGCGTGGCGAAGGACCGCGTCGAGGTACGCGTTGGTCGAGTCGCTGCCGTCCACCCCGATCGTCTTGCCGCGCAGCCCGGCCGGTGTCGCGATGCCCTCGCCACCGCGGGCGATGATCGAGTTCAGCGCGGACGGGATGACCGTGGCGACGGCGACCACGGGCGCATGCTGCTGCTGGGCGAAGAGCAGCTCGGGCTCGTACGAGATGCCGATGTCCGTGCGCGAGGCGGCGACGTACTTGACGGGGTCGGAGATGTCCGTCGGCTGGTGCGCCGTGACGTCGAGATGCTGACGTGCGAACAGCCCGCGGTCGATCGCCGTGTAGAGCCCGACGTGGTCGGGGTTCGGGTACCAGTCGAGCTGAACGGTGACGCCCTGCGTGACTCCGCTCGAGCCGGTGTGCGCGCCGGCGGTGCTGCACGATGCGGCAACGGCGAGGAGGACGAGGAGAGGGAGGAACGGTCGTCGCATGCTTGCATCCCTTCGCCGGCATGATCCGGATCAGGTTCGGCGGGTCGGCGCGTGCGCCCTCTCAGCCCCGGCGGGGCTCCCCGGCAAACGGTTACGCCGTCAGCTTACCCCTCCCGCGCCCAGGGCAGCGCGACGCGCTCGAGCAGAACGACGGCGCCGAACAGGGCCAGCGCAAGCGCCGCGAGCATCACCACCGCGGCGCCGACGAGGCCGGTGTCGAGCTGGTCGTGCATCGAGTCGGCGAGGCCGCCCGACCCGCCGGCGTACTCGGCGAACAGCGCCGCGACGGCCGCGTAGGCGGCGGCGATGCGGGCGCCGGAGAAGATGCGCGGGGCGGCCCAGGGCAGCTCCACCCGCCAGAAGATGGCGCGGGGGGAGGCATTGAGCGTGCGCATGGTGCGCCGGAGGTCGGCGGGGGCGGAGGCGAACCCGTCCAGCGCGCTGACGGTCACGGGCAGGAAGCAGACCAGCGCGACGATCAGCACCTTCGGGGCCAGCCCGAACCCGAGTCCGATCACGAGCAGCGGTGCGATGGCGACGACGGGGATGCTCTGCGACGCGACCAGCAGCGGATAGACGGCCCCCCGCAGCCACCGGATGCGGTGCAGCAGGATCGCGGCGGCCAGGCCGCCGGCGACCGCGGCCGCGAAGCCGGCCAGCATCTCGCGCAGCGTCACGAGGCCCTCCGACGCGAACGTCGAGCGCTCGTCCCAGAGGGCGCGCGCGATGTCGCTCGGCGCCGGGGCGACATAGTCAGGGACGTCGCGAAGGTCGATCCACGCCTGCCATGCGGCCACGATCGCGATCAGCGCCGGAACCCAGGCGAGCCGTCTCATCCGCGCAGCGCCTCCAGTACCTGGTCGCGGCTCACGTCCGCGGAGGCCGCTTCCAGGACGACCCGTCCCGGCCGCCGGGAGAGCACTGCGATGCGCGGGCACGTGCGCAGCGCCTCGTCGACGTCGTGGGTGACGAGCAGCGCCGATCGCGGCTCCTCGTCGAGCGTGCCGGCCAGCCAGCCCTGGAGCTCCTCTCGCGTCAGCGCGTCGAGCGACGCGAACGGCTCGTCGAGCAGCAGCACGCCCTTGCCGGCCAGCAGGGTGCGCAGGAACGCGACGCGCTGGCGCATGCCCCCGGACAGCCGGCGGGGCGGCGCGTCCTCGAACCCCTCCAGTCCGAACCGGCGGAGCAGCGGCCGCGCCGCCTCGCGCGCCTCCTGCCGGCCGACGCCCGCGTTGACGAGCGGCAGAGCGGCGTTGTCGAGCGCGCTTCGCCACGGCAGCAGCAGGTCGTCCTGGGGCATCAGTGCGCAGCCCGCCAGGCGCTTCCCCGGTGCCTGCTCGCCGCCGACCGCGATGGCGCCCGCATGCGGCTGCTCCAGGCCGGCGACGAGGCTCAGCAGCGTCGACTTCCCGCACCCGCTGGGACCGACGATGGCGAGGCGGCCACCCGCGGGCACCTCGAGCGACACGCCGTCGAGCACGGCCAGATCGCCGTAGCCGTGGCTGACGTCCGCGATCGAGATCGGCGTCCCGGCCATGGTCGTGATCACGGCCGGTCGGCCACCACCGGGTTCTCGACCGAGCCGACGCCGTCCACCTTGCACCGCACGACGTCGCCCGGCCGCAGGAACACCGGTGGGTCGCGGAAGGCGCCCACTCCGGCGGGAGTGCCCGTGGCGATCAGGTCGCCCGGCTCCAGGGTGAACGCCTCGGAGAGGTGCGCGACCAGCTGCGGGATGGTGTGAATCATCGCCCCGGTCGTCGAGTCCTGCATCAGCCGGTCATTGACCCAGCAGCGGATGGCGAGCGCATGGGGATCGGGCACCTCGTCGGCGGTGACCAGCTCGGACGCGAGCGGCGCGAACGTGTCGAGGCTCTTCGCGCGCGTCCACTGGCCGTCTCCGCGCTGCAGGTCGCGCGCGGATACGTCGTTCATCACGGTGTACCCGGCGATCGCTCCCCACGCGTCCGCCGCGGGGACGTGCTTGCAGCGGCGGCCCACGACCGCGACCAGCTCGGCCTCCCAGTCGACTCGCTGCGTGAGCGCCGGGATCCGGATCGGGTCCCCGTCCGCGACCAGCGACGAGGGGTACTTGGCGAACACGAGCGGGGCCTCCGGCGCCTCGGCGCCCTGCTCGGCCGCGTGCTCGCGGTAGTTGCGGCCGATGCACATGATCTTGCCGGGATCGGGAACGGCCGGGAGCGGTTCGACGCCGGCCCGGGGGTGCTCGGCCACCGGGCGAACCGACGCCGGGCCCCGCGCGAGCAGGTCCCGCATCGAGAGGCCGGTGTCGCGGACGAGCTCGCCGTCGCAGATGCCCGCACGCGGCGGGCCGCCGTCGATGGTGAAGCTGATCAGGCGCACGACCGGCACGATAGTGCCGCGGGCGGTGCGGCCCCGTCCGTCAGTCGCGCGAGTACAGGTACAGCAGCACGAGCTGGTAGATCGACGACAGCGCCGCGACCACGTAGGTGAACGCCGCCGCCGTCAGCACCTTGCGGGCGACCGGCACCTCGGCGGGGGTCAGGATGCCCTGTGACGTCATCATCCCCAGCGCCCGGCGGCTCGCTCCGATCTCGACCGGCAGCGTCACCAGGCTGAAGGCCACGACTGCGGCGAACAGCGCCACGGCGATCTGGATCAGACCGACCGAGCGCGAGAAGATGCCGAGGAGCAGCACCATCATCCACCAGTTCGAGGCGAAGCCGACCGCCGGCACCAGAGCGGTGCGCAGCCGGAACGACGCGTCGCCCTTCGCATCCTGGAAGGCGTGGCCGGTCTCGTGGGCGGCGACCGCGACCGCCGCCACGGAGTCGGAGTTCCCGACCGGCTGGCTCAGGCGCATCACCTTGGCGCGGGGGTCGTAGTGGTCGGTCAGCTGTCCGCCGATCGACTCGATGCCGACGTTGAGCCCGCCCGACTCGAGCAGCCTGCGGCACACCTGGGCGCCTGTCATCCCGGACGCCGTCCGCACCTTCGAGCCCTGGGCGAACTGGCGGTTCACCCACTGCTGGGCGATGAGGCCCAGGATCAGCGGTGGAATGGCGAACAGCAGGTAGAAGAACATGGCGGCGCCCCTCCTTCGGGCGGTTCCACGTGAGATTCCACCCGAAGGCTAGCCGTCCTTCTTGGCCCGAGCGGTGGGGGTCACATCACTCGCTAATCTTCCCGGGTGGCCGACATCGTCGAGATCGAGCAGCTGATCCGCACGGCGCTCCCGGGCTCCGACGTCAGCGTGCAGGACATCGGCGGCGGCGACCACCTCTACGCACACGTCCGCGCGCCGCAGTTCAGCGGCCTGCCCCTGATCGAGCAGCACCGCCTGGTCAACTCGGCGGTCGACCATCTGCTCGGCCCAGGCCGGCCGATCCACGCGCTCAAGATCAAGACGGAGGCAGCAGGATGATCATCACCGAGGAGGAGATCCGGCAGGAGGTGCTCGGCGCCATCCAGCAGAACCGGGTCATGCTGTTCATGAAGGGCACGCCCGAGATGCCGCGGTGCGGCTTCTCGATGCAGACCGTCGCGTGCCTGAACGACACGGGCGCGAACTTCGCAGCCATGGACATCCTGCCGGATCCGCGCATCCGCCAGGTGCTCTCGGAGCACTCCGGCTGGCCGACGATCCCGCAGCTGTTCATCGCCGGAGAGCTGGTGGGAGGCTGCGACATCGTCACCGAGCTGCACGAGAGCGGCCAGCTCAAGGAGATGGTCGACGCCGCCGCATAGCGGGACCGCCGCCGTCGTCGGCGGAGGGGTGATCGGTCTGTCGGCGGCGCGCGCGCTGCGCGAGGACGGGTTCGCGGTCACCGTCTACGACCAGCATCGTGTGGGTACGCCGCTCGGCTCGTCGCCCGGGCGGTCGAGGATCTACCGGACCAGCTACCGGGTGGACGACTACGTCCGCCTGGGCCGCCGGGCGATCGATGAGTGGCAGCGGCTGGACGCCTCGCTGCTGATGCGAAACGGGCTGATCGAGCACGGGGCCGGCGTGGAGCTGCACGCCGATGCGCTCGACCGCTGCGGCGAGCCATACGAGTGGCTGGAGCCGGCGGACGCCGAGCGCCTCTTTCCCGAGGCGCGGTTCGCCGAGCGCGTGCTGTTCACCCGGGATGCCGGCGCGGTGCTCGCCGACGACGCGCTGCGCAGGTTGCGGCAGGGCGTCGAGGTGGTCGAGGGCGCCCGGATCGAGGATCCGTCGCAGCTCGATGCCGACGTGGTCGTCGTGTGCCCCGGCTCATGGCTCTCGCGGCTCTACGATCTGCCCGTGCACGCACAGATCGAGCAGGTGTGCTTCTTCGCGGGGGCGCCGGACACGCGGCCGTCGGTGGTCGACCACGGCGGCGCGGACGGCAAGTTCTGGTACGGGCTCGTGTCACCGGGCGTGGGGTACAAGGTCGCCAGGGACGGCGCGCGTCCGGGGCCGTTCGATCCCGATCAGCCAGGCCGGCCGATCCTCGACGGCCTGGTGGATGAGCTCAGCCGCCACGTCGCGGAGGCGTTCCCCGGGCTGGGCGGCTCGCCGGTGCACCGCGAGGCGTGTCTGTACACCATGACGCCCGACGGCGATTTCATCCTCGACACGATCGACGGGGTCGTCGTCTGCGGAGGCGACAGCGGCCACGCGTTCAAGTTCGGCCCGCTGCTGGGCCGGTTCTGCGCCGATCTCGCGCAGGGCCGCTCTCTGCCGCCCGAGTGCGGACGGTTCCGCGCTGACCGTTTCGCGAGGACGCCCGCATGAGCGGCATCGTCGCCGGAGGCGGCATGCCCGAGGGCAAGGGGATCATGCGCTGGATCAAGTGGGCGTGCCGCATGGTGCTTCCGTTCGGCCGGATCGGGCGGCGCCCGTGAGGGACGCGACCGCGATCGCCGAGGCCGTGCGCGGCAAGCAGGTGTCGGCGGCAGAGGTGGCGCGCGAGCACCTCGACCTGGCTGCGGCGGACGAGCTGGGGGCGGTCTGGCTGGTCACCGAGGAGCGCGCCCTCCGTGAGGCGAGCGCCGTCGACGACGCGCTGGCCCGGGGCGACGACCCCGGCCTGCTGGCGGGGGTCCCGGTCGGGTGGAAGGACTTGATCGACACGGGCGGCACGCGCACGACCTACGGCAGCGCGATCTACCGGGACAACGTGCCCGAGCGGGACGCCGACGTGGTTGCGCTCACCGCTGCCGCGGGCGGGGTCTGCATCGGCAAGCTGAACACGCACGAGCTGGCGTGGGGCACGACCTCCGAGAACCCCTGGTATGGCACCTGCCGCAACCCGCACGACCCGAGCCGCATGCCGGGCGGCTCGAGCGGTGGGTCTGGAGCCGCCGTCGCGGACGGCATCGTCGCGCTGGCGCCGGGCACCGACACGGGCGGGTCGATCCGCTGCCCGGCATCGGTCTGCGGCGTGGTCGGCCTGAAGCCGACGTTCGGGCGCGTCAGCCTGGCGGGCATCAAGCCGCTCTGCCCGTCGCTCGACCACTGCGGCCCCATGGTGCGGTCGGTGCGCGACGCGGCGCTCGCGCTCGAGGTGCTCGCCGGCCCGTCGCCGCGCGACCCGCGTACGCAGCCGGTGCCCGTCGCGCGCTACCGCGACGCGCTCGGCGCCGGCGTGCGCGGCCGAACGATCGGCGTCGCGGAGCGGTTCTTCTTCGAGCACACGGACCCAGAGCTGTCTGCGATCGCGCGCGAGGCCGTTGCGGAGCTGGAGCGGGCCGGCGCGCGGCTGGTGGAGGTCGACATGGGCTGGCCGGTGGCGGGCATGGAGGACGAGAACTTCTACCTGGCCGAGGAGGCGGGCGCCGTGTACGAGCACTGGCCCCAGCGGCGCGATCAGCTGGGCGCCGACGTGGTGGCCGAGCAGGAGGCCGCCGACCGTCTGACCGGCAGGCAGGCGGGGCACATCATGTTCGTCCGGCTCGACTACCAGTCGCGCATGCTGCAGCAGATCCACGATGCCGGGATCGACCTGGTCGTCTCGCCCACCGAGCCGATCACCCCGCCGACGATCGGAACGCGCAGGGTTGCGTTCGCGGGGGATCCGGACGTCAACGTGACGACGGTGATGTGCGGCCTGACCGCCGTCTTCAACGCGCTCGGCTGGCCCGCGCTCTCCGTCCCGTGCGGCCGCGACCGGCATGGCCTGCCGGTGGGGCTGCAGATCGCGGCTCGCCCCTGGCGCGAGGAGGACTGCCTGGCGGCTGCCGCCGTGGTCGAGGACGCGCGCGGCCCGGTCCCCGTGCAGCGGGCCTGAGTCAGCGGGCGGCGGCGCCGGCGGCGAGCGGTGAGGCCGTCTCGTGCCCGCACGGGCCGTTGCGGCGGAGCGTCATCCGCCGCGCCGCCGGCTCGACCGTCACCGTCGCAAGCGTCCGCCAGCGGTCGCCGAACACTGCACCCGGCGCGGGATGGCAGCAGATGGCACCGGCGCCGCCGCGGTGACTTCGCAGCGCGTCGAGGATGGACTCCTCGTGGATGTCGCCCTCGCGGCGGCGCGCCATCGCGCGGCGGGCATGGTCCAGGCGCAGCACCGAGTCCGGCCCCGTCCGCACCATGGTGTCCGCCAACCGTCCCGGCTCGGCCACGAAGTGATTGGTGTGGATCAGGACGCCGCGCTCGTCGGGGGTGACGAAGCCGGGCCCAGCGGGTGACAGCTCGACGGTGCAGACGGCGCCGCCGTCCTCGTCGTCCGCGACCAGCGTGACGGCGCTCGAGGCCGAGACGGCCGCCGTGGTGAGCATCGTCAGCGCCTCGACACCGTTCGCGGCGCGGTCGAGCACGGCCCGGTTGAGGACGTGCACCGGTACGCCGATCGGCGGCCCGTCGTCGCGGTGGCCGAGGATGTTGAGCAGCACCGCCACGCCTGCGCTCGACACGCCCACCTTCCCGACGATGCCCGCCTCCGTCATCGTCTCGACTCGGTGGCCGCCGGGATGGTCGATCGTCCAGTGCATCCAGCCGCCGGCCAGCTCGTCGTGCCAGTCCCATGTCTGGATGCCGATCGGCGCGTCGTTCGCGGTGGCCGAGCCCATGCACGCGATCGTGGAGCACTCGCCGCGCCCGGCACAGAGGATCTCCGTGCGCGCGTTCAGGGCGCCGACGAGCGCCCGGTCGACGCCGCTGCCCTGCGCAATGCCCTCGATCTCGTCGGCGAGCTCCGCCGAGAAGGCGCCGATGCGGTCGATCGCCTCCTCGCCCAGCGTCTCCACGTCGGTCTGCCGGAGGCCCGCCGACGCTTCGAACAGCCGCAGGTAGATGTCGGCGTTGGCGGCGATCCGCTCGGCCTGGGCCTCGCCCAGCGCGTGGCCGCGGTCCCCGGGCGACTCCTCGGTCGAGTGGTGCCGGGGGATGCTCACGCGGTCAGGATACCGCCGTATCCTTGCGCGATGCGAGCGCTGATCGGGGTCGATGTCGGCGGCACCTTCACCGACGTGGCGGTGGTGCACGACGGCCGCCTGACGACGGCCAAGGTGCCGACGACCGTGGCCGACCAATCCCTGGGCGTGATCGAGGGGGTCGAGCGCGCGCTCGCCGTGGCGGGCGTCGTCCCGCGGGACGCCGGCCACCTCGGACACGGGACGACGGTCGCGACGAACGCGCTGCTCGAGCGGGGCGGGGCGTCCACCGGGCTCGTCGCCACGCGCGGCTTCGGAGACGTGCTCGCCCTTCGCCGCCAGACCCGGCCCGACCTGTACCGGCCGTGTGCCGACCACGTTCCGCCCCTGCCGGTGGCGACGGCTGAGGTCGACGAGCGGATCGCGCCCGGCGGCGTCCTGCGGCCACTCGACGAGGCGTCGGTGCGCCGTGCGGCGGCGCGGCTGCGGCGCGCCGGCGTCGCAGCCGTCGCCATCTGCCTGCTGCATAGCTATGCGGATTCCTCGCACGAGCGCCGCGTCGCCGAGCTGCTGCGGGAGCTGCTTCCCGGCGCGTTCGTCGTGGCGTCGCACGAGCTGGCGGCCGAGCACCGCGAGTACGAGCGGGCCGCGACGACCACCATGGACGCCTACCTGGGACCGCTGACCGGCGAGTACCTGCACGCCCTCGGCAGGCGCTCGGCCGAGCATGGGCTGCCCGAGCCGCTGGTGATGCAGTCGAGCGGCGGGCTGGCCGGGCTGGACGAGGCGGCGGCGCACCCGGCGCGGCTGCTGCTGTCCGGCCCCGCCGGGGGCGTTGCCGCGGTCGTCGGGCTGGGGGTTCGGGACGCCGTGGCGTTCGACATGGGCGGGACCAGCTGCGACGTGGCGCTCATTCGCGGCGGCATGGCGGGACGCTCGACCGAGCGCGAGGTGGGCGGGTTGCCGGTCCGGCTGCCGATGGTGGACATCCACACCGTGGGGGCGGGCGGCGGCAGTGTCGCCTGGCTGGACGACGGCGGAGCGCTTCGCGTCGGGCCGGCGAGCGCCGGGGCCGATCCCGGCCCGGCGGCATACGGCCTTGGCGGCACGCTGCCCACCGTCACGGACGCGAACCTGGTGCTGGGCCGCCTCGACCCCGACCTCGAGCTGGCCGGCCGCGTCCGGCTGGACGTGGCCGCGGCCACAGCCGCGGTTGCGACGGTGGCCGGCGGGTTTGCGAGCGTGAAGGCGGCGGCCGAGGGAATCGTCGCTGTGGCGAACGGCGAGATGGTGCGGGCGATCCGGGTGGTGTCGGTCGAGCGGGGGCACGACCCGCGCGCGTTCGAGTTGGTGGCGTTCGGTGGGGCCGGCCCGCTGCACGCCTGCGAGGTCGCGGACGCCCTGGGGATGCGGCGGGTGCGCGTCCCCGCCGCGAGCGGGGTGCTGTCCGCGCTGGGGATCGCCGCCGGCGAGCGGCGGCGCGACGCCGTGCGCGCCGTCATGCGGCCGCTGTCCGGGCTGCGTGCCCGCGAGCTGCGTGCGCTTGGGCCGAGGCCGCCGGCCGAGCGCGGCGGCCGGCGGCTGGCAACCGCCGACCTGCGCTATCGCGGGCAGGGCTTCGAATTGGAGGTGGAGGTGGAACCCGCCTCGACCCTCGCGGAGCGCTTCCACCGGCGCCACGCCGAGCGGTACGGCCACGAGCAGCGGGCCGCCGAGATCGAGGTCGTCAACCTGCGGGGTGCGTCGGTGCGCCCGGCGGCATCGCTGCGGCTGCGACGCTCCGGGAGACGCGAGCGCGTGCGCGGGCCGCGGTCCGTGCCTCTGGACGGCGCGACGCTGTGGGTGGCGGAGGGCTGGACGGCGACGCGGCGCACGGACGGCGAATGGAGGCTCGAGCGGTGACCGATCCGGCAACCCTTCAGGTGCTGGGCTCCGCGCTGCGCGGGGTGGCGGAGGAGATGGGGGCGGCGCTGATCCGCTCCGCGCAGTCGGCGAACATCAAGGAGCGGCGCGACTGCTCGACGGCGCTGTTCGACCTGGACGGGCGGATGATCGCGCAGGCCGAGCACATCCCCGTGCATCTGGGCGCGATGCCCGACGCCGTCGCCGCGGTGCTCGCGGAGCGGCCGGCGCCCGACGACGTGTTCGTCCTCAACGACCCGTTCACGGGCGGCACGCACCTGCCCGACATCACCCTCGTGTCGCTCGTCGAAGGGCTCGGGCTCCTGGTCTCGCGGGCGCACCACGCGGACGTGGGCGGGATGTGGCCGGGCAGCCTGCCGGCGGGGTCGACCGAGATCTACCAGGAGGGCGTGGTGGTGCCCCCCGTGCGGCTGACCGACGAGGTGCTGCGGCTGCTGCTCGCGAACATGCGGAACCCGGCGCAGCGGGCGGCCGACCTGCAGGCACAGCTCGCCTGCCACGCGATCGGGGCCGAGCGGCTGCGGGAGCTGGCCGGGCGGCACGGGCGTGCGCCGCTGCTGCGCGGGATGGCCGACCTGCACGACTACGCGGAGCGGCGGATGCGCGCGGCGATCCGGCGCCTGCCCGACGGCCGGTATGAGGCGGTGGACGTGGTCGAGGAGGCGGGCGGGGCGGACGCCGAGATCCGTGCGTCCGTGCGCGTGCGCGGCGACCGGGTGGTCGTGGACTTCGACGGGACGTCGTCGCAGCGGCCGGGGAACCTGAACTGTCCGCTGTCGGTTACCCGCTCGGCCGTCTACTACGTGGTGCGGGTCGTCTGCGCCCCCGACCTCGAGGCGTCCGGCGGGGCGTTCGTCCCGGTCGAGGTGCGCGCGCCGGAGGGGTCGCTCGTGAACGCGCGCTTCCCGGCGGCGGTCGTGGCCGGGAACACCGAGACGTCGAGCCGGATCGTCGACACCGTGATGGCGGCGTTCGGCCATGCGGTTCCCGTGCCGGCGATGGGCCAGGGGACGATGAACAACGTCGTGCTCGGCAACCAGCGGTTCACCTACTACGAGACGATCGGGGGCGGCCAGGGGGCGTGCGCGGATGCCGATGGGCCCGACGCCGTGCACGTGGCGATGTCCAACACCCTCAACACGCCGGTCGAGGTGCTCGAACGCGAGTACCCGGTGCTGGTGGAACGCTATGCCCTGCGCCGCGGAAGCGGGGGAGCGGGCCGGCACCGCGGCGGCGACGGCGTGATCCGGGCGATTCGGGTGCTCGAGGACTGCCGGCTGTCGGTGCTCTCGGAGCGGCGGCGGCACCCCCCGCGCGGCGCGGCCGGCGGCGGTGACGGCGCGATGGGCGAGAACCGGCTCAACGGCCGGCGGATCCCGGGCAAGCTGAGCCGCGAGCTGCGAGCGGGCGACGTGCTGGAGATCCGCACGCCGGGCGGCGGCGGATACGGCGCCTGAACGCCACGCCGCTTCGTCACGGACCACACCGCATTCGCCACCGGCCCGGTCACACCCCCTTGGTACGGCTTGGTCTCCAATAATTGGGTGCGGCGAGCTTGCCGCCCAACCAGGCGCCCGCCCGTCACGGTTCCGTCGCGCCGGGGTCACGCCCGCCTGGAACGACTTGGTCTCCAATGATTGGGGTGAAGAACGTGCCTCGCGGACGTTTCGGGTCCCAGCCATACACTTGAGGCATGACCACGGTGGCGCCCGTCCGCAAGCAGCGTCCGCGCAGCTCCGATCCAGGATCGGGCAGCGACCGGCCGTGGCTCGTCATCGTCCTCAACGACGACCACAACACGTTCGACGGTGTCGCATTCGCGCTGGCGCGCACGATCCCGGGCCTCACGTTCGACGGCGGCATGGCGCTCGCGAACCGCATCCACTCCTCCGGCCGCGCCGTCGTCTGGCGCGGCCTCCTGGAGCAGGCCGAGCTCTACTGGGAGCAGCTGCGGGGCTTCGGGCTGACGATGGCGCCGCTCAGCCGGGCCGGTTGACGTGTCCCTGCTCGCCTTCGACCCCTGGCGCGGCGTCGTGGACGTGGAGTGGGCCACCGCGCTCGTACTCTTCGCCGTCTGGTACGGCTGCGCCTCGCAGGTGCTTCGCATCCCGGCCTGGCGCCGCGGCTGCTTCGCCGCCGGATTGCTCCTGATCGCCGTCGCGCTGCTCTCGCCGGTCGAGCGTGTCGCGCTCGACGCGATGCTGTCGTTCCACCTGCTCCAGAACGTGATGCTCGCCGACTGGGCGCCGCCGCTGCTCGTCCTGGGGGTGACGCCCGCAATGGCCGCCGTGGCGGAGCGCCGGCGGTGGGTGCGCGCCGCGACGGCGCCGGCCGTCGCGATCGCGTACTGGCTGGCCGTCTGGTACGCGGTGCACGTCCCGGCCGTGTACGGGTACGCGCTCGACCACCGGTGGGCGCTCGGCGTCGAGCATCTCGCCTTCCTCTCGGCCGGCGTCGCGTTCTGGTGGCCGGTGCTCGTGCCCGGCCGCATAACCCTGGGGCCGAAGCTCGCGTACCTTGCCGCGGCGTTCTTCCTCGCCGCTCCGCTGGCGGCGCTGATCGCCCTCAGCTCGACCACGCTCTATCCCTACTACGACTCGACGCCGCATCTCTGGGGCCTCTCGCCGCTCGAAGACCAGCAGCTCGGGGGCATCCTGATGGCCGTCGAGCAGAGCGCCATCCTGTTCGCCGTGTTCAGTCGCACGTTCCTGGCGATGCTCGCGCATGACGAGCGCGCCGCCGAGCCGCTAGGGTCAGGCTGATGGATCGCGTCACCGCAGCCTGTGTGCAGTTTCGCGCGTCGCGCGACAAGGCCGAGAACATCGACCGAATGGAACCGCTGGTCGCCGAGGCAGCCGAGCGTGGCGCCCGCCTCGTGCTGCTCCCCGAGAAGTGGAACGCGATCGCCGACGGCCGCGAGCTGCTCGCCTACGCCGAATCGCTCGAGGACGGGGGCGACACGATCGACGCGCTGTCCTCCTGGGCGCGCCGGTACGAGCTCGACCTGGTCTGCGGCTCGGTTGCGATCGCCGACGGCGACCGCGTCGGCAACGTTTCCATCGCCTTCTCGCCCTCCGGCGAGCGCATCGCCGCCTACACCAAGATCCACCTGTTCGACGTCGACGTGGGCGGTATCAGCTATCGCGAGTCGGACGGCACCGCGCCGGGCTCGGGGCTGGTGCTCGCGGACATGTCCGGACTTCCGGTCGGGCTCTCCGTCTGCTACGACCTGCGGTTCCCCGAGCTCTACCGCGCCCTCGAGCGGGCCGGCGCGCTGGTGCTCACCGTACCGGCCGCCTTCACCCTGCTGACGGGAATGGCCCACTGGGAACCGCTGCTGCGTGCCCGCGCCATCGAAAACCAGGCGTTCGTGCTCGCGGCGAACCAGCACGGCGACCCCGGGGGCTACGGCATGCCGCGGTTCGGCCACAGCATGATCATTGACCCGTGGGGCACCGTCATCGCCCAGGCTGGGCCCGACGGCGACGGCGTCATCGTCGCCGAGCTCGACCTCGCCGCTCAGCGCTCGACTCGCGAGACGCTGCCGGCGCTCGAGCATCGCCGGCCCGACTCGTACACCGTCGGTCCTACCGTTTTCGCGCCGTATGAAGGAGGCGCGTAGAGCGTGACGAATCCTGGCAGCATCCACGATGCACACCACTGCTCTCACCGCTCCGGGCACCACAGGATCTGACGTCGTCACCGCCCCCCGCGCCCCCGTCTACGCGGTGCAGGTGCGCTATCCGGGGTCGGAATGGGTCACCGTCGCCCGGCTCCCGCGTCGCGCCGCCATCCGCGCCGCTGCGCGAGCGTACCGCGACGGCGTGTCCCCTCTGGGCGCCTCGCCGCAGCAGGTGCGGCTGATCGAAACCGGCTAGGACGCCGCCTCGGGCTCCTGCCCGATCGCGCCCTGCTCGGTCAGCCAGCCGCGGATCGCATCCATCACGGCCTTCGGCTGCTCGACGTGCGTCATGTGCGCCGCCTTCTCGACGATCACCAGCCGGGAGCCGGCCACCTCGGCATGGATCTCCTCCGACCGCGCCACCGTGCAGGTGCGGTCGTACCGTCCCGTCAGAACGAGCATCGGCTTCGAGATCCATCGCAGGTGATCCACCCACTCGAACCCGCCGTAGCCGTTGCTCGCGAAGTGCGCAAGCACCTCGGGCGAGTACACCGTCTCGTCCTTCTCGGTGAACGCCCGGTAGGCGTCGCCCATCTCCCAGAAGTGGAACGGCATCTGGGACTCCATGATCTCGCGAACGTCGGCGACCGTGCGCGCGTGCGGCTCGGCGTCCCATGAACGCTTGATCTGCTCCCGCATCGCGGCCGGCTCGAATCCCTCGATCTCCCGCTCGACGTCCGCCATCAGCGCCTCGCTCGACGCGGCGCCGCTCGAGATCACGTACCGCGATGCCGTGCCCCGTTCGAGCGCATGCGCCAGCGACACGATCGCGCCGAAGGAATGCCCGTACAGCGAGAACTCCGGCAGGTCGAGCGCACGCGCGAGCCGGTCGACGTCCTGCGCGAAGCCCCCGATCGAGAGCGACGCTGGATCGACGCGATCCGAGCGCCCCTGCCCGCGCATGTCGACGTAGAGCAGCCGCAGTCCGGCGCCTGCGAGCGGGTCGAGCCACGGGTGCAGCTCGTGATGGTCGAGGCCCGGGCCGCCGTGCAGGAGGATCAGCGGGTGCCCCGTGCCGACCTCGACGACGTTCAGCGAGACGCCGTCCTCGAGCTCGACGAGACGTTCGGCCGGGTCAGCCATTCAGCTTGCGGTACCCGAGCGCGTGCTCCGCCTGCATCATCTTGTGGATCTGCGTCGTGCCCTCGTAGATGATCGGCGCGCGGGCGTTTCGGAAATATCGCTCGACGGGATACTCGGCGGAGTATCCGTAGGCGCCGTGCACCTGGATGGCGAGGTGGGCTGCCTTGAACGCGCTCTCGGTGGCGTGCCACTTGGCCAGCGAGGTCTCGCGGGTGTTCCGCACACCGGCGTTCTTCAGGTGGGCCGCCTGGAGCACGAGCAGCCTGCTGGTCTCGTAGCCGAGCACCATGTCGGCGATCATGTCCTGCACGAACTGGTAGCGGCCGATCTCCTGCCCGAAGGTGGTGCGCTCGTTCGCGTACTTGACCGACGCCTCGAGACAGGCGCGCACGACCCCGACCGCGCCGGCAGCGACCGTGAACCGGCCCTGGTCGAGCGAGTTCATGGCGATCTTGAACCCCTCGCCCTCGGCGCCGACCAGGTTCTCCTGGGGCACCTGCACGTCGCTGAAGAACAGCTCACCCGTCGACCCCGCCCACACTCCGAGCTTGTTCGGGATTCGCCGCGCCTCGATCCCCTCCCAGTCCAGCTCGATGATGAACGCCGAGATGCCGCGGTGGGCGGCCGCCGGGTCAGTCTTCGCGAAGACCAGGCAGTACGCCGCCTCGGTGGCGTACGAGATCCAGCTCTTCTGGCCGTTCAGCCGGTAGGTGCCGTCCGGCTGCTTGATCGCCGTCGTCTGCATCGCCGCCACGTCCGACCCCGCCGCCGGCTCCGTCAGGCCGAAGCAGCCCAGCTTCTCGCCCTTTGCCATCGGCGTCAGGTAGGTCTGCTTCTGCCAGTCGTCGCCGAACTTGAGCAGCGACAGCGAGTTCAGCCCGACGTGCACGGAGATCAGCGTCCGGAACGCCGACTCGCCGCGCTCGATCTCCTCACAGATCAGCGCTTCGGAGACATAGTCGAGACCCGACCCGCCCCACTCGGTCGGGATCACCGGACCGAGCAGGCCGAGCTCGGCCATGCCCTCGATGATCCCCATGTCGAGGTGATGGTTGATGTCGTTCTCCTGCGCGACCGGCATGATGCGGCGATCGACGAACTCGCGCACCGTCTCCTGGATCGCGAGCTGCTCGTCGGTCAGATCGAGGTTCAAGAGCACTCCTTGGACGCTTGCGGCAAACCCTCGGGATCCTATGCCGTTGCCCGCCGCTGCGCGTCAGCTGGCGAACGGCAGACGGCCGCCGGGCTCGCGCTTGGCGGTGTACATCGACTCGTCCGCAGCACGGAACAGCGCCTCCGGATCCGTGCCGTGGCTGGGGCACACCGCGACGCCGAAGCTGATCGTGAGCAGCTCGAGGATCTCGTGCTCGCCGGAGCGCAGCGCCGCGGCGATGCGCTCGATGACGGCGTGGCCCTCCTCCTCGCCGAGCTCCGGCAGGATCAGCGCGAACTCGTCGCCGCCGATGCGGAAGACGCCGTCCACCTCTCGTCGTCCCTCCATCAGCACGCGGCCGAGCGCCTCGAGCGCCTGGTCGCCGGCCTGGTGGCCGAGCTCGTCGTTCAGCTTCTTGAACCCGTTGAGGTCGCCGACGAGCAGCGTGAACGGCCGGTCGTAGCGCAGCGACCGCGAGGTCTCGAGGGCGAGGTGGCGGACGAAGCTGCGCCGGTTGAGCAGCCGCGTGAGCGGGTCGTGGTCGGCGAGGAACTGCATCTCCTCGAACTGCGACGCGGTGTCGAGGGCGGTCGTCGCCTGGTTGGCAAACACCCGCAGAGCCTGCAGCCGGGCCGGCGACGGCAGCAGCCGGTCGACCGGGTCGTCGACCCAGATCAGCCCGATCACCTCGCCCGCTCGGCCGTACAGCGGCACGATCAGCCAGTGATCCCGCCATGCGTGCGGTCCGCGACCGTTCAGCTGCGACCGGTAGGGCCCCGCCTCGTCCCCGACCAGTGCGATCGCCTGCTCGTCAGTGAGCAGGTAGCAGCCCTGCGTCTCGAACTCCGGCGCGAGCAGCCGCTGCACCTGGTCGACGGAGTAGCTGCTGTTGACGGCCGCGTCGTCAAGCTCCCACCCGTATGCCGCGGCCGGCTCGAGCCGCCCGTTGTCGGGGTTCGGCAGGTCGACGCACACCGTCTGGAAGCCCAGCGCGTTGTGGATGCCGTCGCACACCGCCTGCAGGATTGCGTCGACGGTGACCGTCTCGGTCAGCCGCGAGGAGACGCGCAGCAGCTGCTCGAGCGCGTTTCGGTGCCGCCCCGACTCCGCCATCTCCTGGGCGCTCTGGATCGCCAGCGCGGCATGGGCGCCGAGCGCGACCAGCACGTCGATCTCGTCGTCGCTGGGCCGCCGGCCGGACTGGGGCTCGTCCACCGACATGATCCCGAGCAGATGGCCGTCGGAGTGGCGCAGCGGCACCATCAGCGAGTCCTCGGGGTGCCACGCGCCCGGCACCGCGGTTCGCGGAAGCTCGGGGACGTAGGATCGCGGCGCCAGCTCGTCCCAGTCGAACGTTCCATGGGGCACCAGGTAGGCGCCGCGATAGAGGAAGCGCTCCGACAGCACCCTGCCCCAGACGTCCCACCCGCGTGTGTCGCCCAGCAGCAGCTCACGCGCCGTCTCGGGGCCGTGCACGGTCGTGGTGCAGAAGTCGTCCCACGCCGGCCGGTAGATGTTCAGCACCACGGTGCCGAACCCGAGCGACTCGGCGGTGGTGCGGGCGACCGCGGCCAGGAGATGGTCGAGCTCGTCGTCGCTGCGGACGAGCCGGGTCACCTCCAGTAGGCCACGCAGCCGCGTGAATGCTGAGATGTGCTGGGGTTGCACGGGTTCGGGGGTCGCGCGGGACAGGCGCACACTCACTGTGGCAGCTGGCGCCGGGCGAATCCAGCGCGAAAGGGTGAAACGTCCGCTCCGTGCGGGAAACGCCGATCCGCCACGGGCGGCGCTACGCCGCGAAGTGCGCCCGCTGGCCCGAGCGCTTGGCTGCGTACATCGCCTCGTCGGCCGCCCGGAAGAGCCCCTCCGGATCCTCGCCGTCGCGCGGGTAGACGGCCACCCCGAAGCTCGCCTGCAGCCGGTCGAACCGGGCGTCGGCACCGTCGGTCAGGCCGGTGGCGATGCGGTCGATCACGGCCCGCACCTCCGCTTCGTCGGTCTCGGGGAGCAGCAGCGCGAACTCGTCGCCGCCGATCCGGAACGCGGCGTCGGTCTCGCGCAGCGCCTCGGACAGCATGGTGCCCATCCGCTCGAGCGCCATGTCGCCGGTCAGGTGCCCGTGCCGGTCGTTCAGCGCCTTGAACCCGTCCAGGTCGCAGGTCACGAGCGCGAACGGCCGGTGGTATCGCCCCGAGCGCGCCGTCTCGACGGCCAGCCGTCGCGTGAACGCCCGCCGGTTGTGCAGCCGGGTGAGCGGGTCGTGTTCGGCGAGGAACCGCATCTCCTCGAAGTGCGTCGCCGAGTCGAGCGCGGCGGTCGCCTGGTTCGCGAAGACGCGCAGCGCCTGCAGCAGGTCGTGGGAGGGCAGCAGGCGGTCGACCGGGTCGTCCACCCAGATCACGCCGATCAGCTCGCCCTCGCGATCGCTCAGCGGCACGATCAGCCAGTGGTGGTTCCATGCGTGGGGGCCCGATCCGTTGAAGACCGACTCGTAGGCGTGGTGGCGAGCGGGGAGCCGCTCCATCGCCTGCTCCGCGGTGAGCAGGTAGCACCCCTCGATCTCGAGCTCGGGATCGAGCAGCGGCCGCACCATCTCCATCGTCAGGGGCGCGTTGGCCGCCATGTCGGCCAGGCTCCACCCGACAGCGCAGCGTGGCGTCAGCACGCCGGTCTCGGGACTCGGCAGGTCGATGCTGACCTTCGCGTAGCCGAGCGCGTCGGCGATGCCCTCCGCGACGGATTGCAGGACGGCGTCGATCGAGAGCGTCTCGGTCAGGCGCGAGGAGATCTGCAGCAGGCGCTCGAGCGCGCGGCGGTAGCGAGCCGAGCGCGCGGCCTCCTGGGCGCTCTCGAGGGCGAGCGACACGTGCTCGGCGAGCGCCACGAGCACCTCCAGGTCGGCGTCCTGCGGCCGCATGCCGGATGCGGGCTCGTCCACCGAGAGGATGCCGAGCAGATGGCCGTCCGATCGCGTCAGCGGCACGAACAGCGCGTCCTCGGGATGCCAGGCGTCGGGGTCGTCGCTGATCGGGATGTCGGGCGTGACGACCAGCATGTCGCCCGACCAGTCGTGCTCGCCCGCTCGCACGAAGTAGGCGCCCCGCCGCCGGAACCGCTCGTCGAGCAGCGGCGCCCACTCCTTCCAGCCTCCCCGCGTGCCGAGCAGCTGCTCGACGGAGCTGGCGTCGCTGTCGTGCACCGTCGTCACCTCGAAGTCGTCCCATGCGGGCCGGTAGAGGTTGACGACGACCGCCTTGTATCCGAGCGATTCGGCGATGGTGCGCGCGATCGCCGACAGCACGTGGGGCAGGGAGTCGTCGTCGCGCACGACCCTGGAAACGTCCAGCAGGCCGCGCAGTCGGGCGAGCGTCTCGAGATCGTCTGAAGCCATGGGGTGGTTCGCGGGGGGAATCCTCTACGGTTTGTCGGGCATATGCGGCCTCGGCTTGAGTGGACGGTACTCGCAGCGGTCGTCGTGCCGGTGGCCGCAACCGGGTGCGGTGGCGCCCAACCGACGGCCGTCGCGCTGCCCGACGCCGCCCACGCGATCGGCGTCGCGCCGGACTTTGCCGGCACGCTGTGGGTGACGACCGGCTCGCGGCCCTGGCGCTCGCAGGACGGCGGCACCAGCTGGCAGCCCGTGCGTGGCAAGGGAGGCGGGCTCGGCATCGCGTTCACCGAGATCGGGGGCGAGGTGGTCGGCGCGGAGGGCGGCCAGCGGGGCGACTACGGCGGCAAAGGGCTGCTGGCGCCCCGCCGGACGCCGACCACGTTCGTGTCGATCGCGACGCCGTACCACCGCACCGACCGGCTCTACGCGGTCGACCTGTTCGGGCACCCCTGGCTGTCGGTGGACGCGGGTGCGCACTGGCACCGTCTGCGCGCCGCCCGGCTGCCGTCGACCGCGCTGGCGGTCGGCGCCGTGCGCGGCGACGTCCTCGAGCCGGACATCGTCTACATGGCCTGCGGCGATGACGGGCTGTGGCGCTCGCTCGACGACGGCGCCACGTTCACCCACATGCCGGCGCCGGCCACCGCGACCGCGATCGCGACGACCACCGACGACCAGCGCCGGATCCTCGTCGCCGGCCGCGATGCCGTCTACCTCAGCACGGACTTCGGCCGCACATTTCTGCCCGTGCTCCACCGCACGGTCGACGCGGTCGCCTTCGACCCGCGCAACCGGCGGCTCGCCTACGCCGCCGTCGGGCGGACGCTGCTGCGCTCGGTGGACGGCGGCGAGACCTGGCCGGCGTCCTAGGGTGCGGGGTGCAGCTCCGCCAGCCAGGCCGGCACGCGGACGGGCCGCATGCTCGCCCGGTCGACGCAGGCGTGGCGCGTGAAGCCGGTCGCGACCGGGTCGCCGCGGCGCAGCAGCCGGTAGGAGAACCGGAACGACGCGCGGGACAGCTCGTCCAGCGTGCACTCGACGTCGAACTCGTCGTCGAAGACCAGCGGCCGCAGGTAGCGGATGCCCGCCTCGGCCACGACCATGTCCATGCCCCCGTCGTGCACCTCCGCGTAGCTGTGCCCGGCCGCGCGCAGGAACTCGATGCGGCCGATCTCGAAGTACTGCAGGTATGCCGCGTTGTTGGCGACTCCCATCGCATCGGTCTCGCCGAACCGGACGCGCAGCGGTACGCGGTGGCTGCGAAAGGGCTCGCTCATGGGCGAGCATGATACGGTGGACGCGCCTCAGGGCCGCTCGAGAAAGGGTACGGATGAACGACCAGACCACTCTGATGGATCGCCTCTCGCGGATGACCGGAGACGTCGCCGGAAGCCAGGTGATGTCGGCGGGGCGTGAGCGGGCGCAGAAGGCAAGCCGAGCCGCGCGCAGCCAGCTGCCCGCGACCCGCGAGGACGTGATGCGGCTGCAGGATCAGCTCGACCGCATCGAGGCGTCCCTGGCGGCGCTGGCGACGCGGGTCGAGTCGCCCGCACCCAAGCCGCGGCGCCGGACGGCGTCAGCCGGCGGGCGCGCGAAGACGGAGAGCTGAGGGCACGACGTCGAACGTGGCCGGGCTGATGCCCGGCTGCTCGCCGTCCACCTCGATCGGCAGCGGCGCCTCCGGCGTCACGACGACGCGCCTGGCGCGCCTGATCGTCGCCTTCGGGTGGGTAACGTGCGTGCCCCTGTAGAGCTTGTGCAGGTTCCGGGCCAGGTCGGCCTTCGAGACGTCACCCCAGACCAGCACGTCCAGCATCCCGTCGGACGGATCGGCATCGGGGAGGATCTTCATGCCGCCCGCGAAGTAGCGGCAGTTCGCGACGATCGCGTTGTTGCAGACCTGGTCGATCCGCTCGCCCTCGATCTCGACGACGAAGCGTGAGTTGCGGTAGCTGACGAAGGTGGCGACCGCCGCCCACGCGAAGGCGATCGTGGCGCCCAGCGGCTTCCCGCCCCGGTTCACGCGGTCGGCGGCGACCCCGGTGAGCCCGACGCTCGCGATGTTCGAGAAGTAGCGGGTGGCCGGCGTGCCGTCCGGCGCGGTGAACGAGATGCGTCCGACATCGATCGTCCGCGCCGGCGCCGACACGGCCACGTCCAGCGCCCCGTCGGTTCCCTTGGGAATGCCGAACGTGCGCACGAAGTCGCACCCGGATCCGCGCTCCACGACGGCCAGGTCGGTCGAGGGCGCGCCCACCATGCCGTTCGCGACTTCCGAGACCGTGCCGTCCCCGCCGACCACGAGCACGAGCTCGGCGCCCTCGGCGACCGCCTCGGCGGCCAGCGCGGTTGCGTGCCCCGGTGCCTCGGTGAGGCGGACGTCCACCTCCAGCCCCCGCTCGGCGGCCCGGCGTGCGATCTCCGGCCACTGCCGCGCGGTTCGCCCGTTGGCGGATGCCGGGTTCACGATCATGACCGTGACGGTCACGCTCGGGCGTCCACCGCCGCGGCCAGCGCCAGCCGGGTCATCCGCTCGACGCCGCGCGTGAGCTCCTCATCGTCGATGCGGGCGACCTGCGTCTCGGCCACCAGGTCGGAGACGGTCAGGATGCACGCCGTCTTGACCGCGCGCAGGGCGCCGATCGTGAACAGCGCAGCCGCCTCCATCTCGACGGCCAAGATGCCGCGCTCAGCCCATCGCAGGTGACGGCCCGGGTCGGGGTCGTAGAAGGTGTCCGACGACGCGATCGGCCCGACGTGCGGCCGGATCCCGAGCCCCTTGGCGGCGTGGATGGCCCCGTGGGTCAACCCGAAGTGGCACGTGGGCGCGTGCGGCTCTCCGCCCGTGTAGTGCCGGGAGGTGCCGTCCGCCGGTACCGCGGACAGCGCGACCACCGTGTCGCCCAGCTCGAGGAACGGCTGGAGGCCGCCGCACGTGCCGATCCGGATCAGCCGCTCGGCGCCGAGCCCGATCAACTCCTCGATCACGATCGACGCGCTCGGCGTCCCCATGCCGGTCGCCTGCACCGAGACGGGTTGGCCCTCGTACGTGCCTGTGTAGCCGAGCATCCCGCGCTCGCCGTTCACCAGGCGAGCGTCGTCCAGGAACTCCTCGGCGACGTGCCTGGCCCGCAGCGGGTCGCCGGGGAGCAGGACGGCGGGCGCATAGTCCCCACGCTCCGCTCGCAGGTGGACGGGCATGGGGGCGGAGCTTAGAGACTCCCGGACGGCGCCGTGCGGCCTTCTGCGGGGGACGGTGTCAAGCGGGGCTCGGTTTTCGCCGATGTTCACTTCCATGGCCCCGCAGAACCGCTTGCAGGCGCTGCTGGATCTGTCCCGCACGCTTTCGTCGAGCCTCGACCTGTCGGAGGTGCTCGGGCAGTTCACCGACCGCGCGGCCGCGCTGACCGGCGCCGTGGCCGCCGACCTCTCGACATGGGACCGCGAGCAGGACGTGCTCGTGCAGCTGACCGAGTACCTGTCGCACGAGGATCGCGTCAGCATCCCCGAGGACCGGCTCTATCCGCTCGCCGAGTATCCCGCCAGCCGTCGCGTGCTCGACGAGCAGGCGCCGCTGCAGATCCGGGTCTCGCGTGCCGACGACGACCCGCACGAGCGCGACCTGCTCGAGCAGCGCGGCCTACGGTCCCTGCTGATGCTGCCGCTGGTTGCGCGCGGCGAGTCGATCGGCCTGATGGAGATCGTCGACACCGACGACAGGGAGTTCGACGCGCATGACGTGGAGTTCTGCCAGGCCCTGTGCGACGTGGTCGCCACGGCGGTCTACAACGCACGCCTGTACGAGCAGGTCAAGGAGATGGCGCTGCGCGACCAGGTCACCCAGCTCTACAACCGCCACTGCTTCGAAGACCAGCTGGCGGGCGCCGTGGCACGCAGCCGCCGCAGTGGCGAGCCGCTCGCGCTGCTCGTGATCGACCTCGACGGCCTCAAGCGGATCAACGATCTGGGCGGACATCCGGCCGGCGACCGGGCGCTCCGCGCTGCGGCGGACGCTCTGCGCGCGTCGTGCCGGCTCGGCGACGTGCCGTGCCGCCTCGGCGGTGACGAGTTCGCGGTGATCCTCCCCGGCGCCGAGGCGGCCGCCGCCGAGCTGGTCGCAGACCGCGCCCAGCGCCGGCTGCGGGAGCTGGGGAAGGGGCAGTACAGCTTCTCGGGCGGTGTTGCGATGTCCGGCGACGAGCTGTCCACCCCGTACGACCTGTACCGGACCGCCGACATCGCCGCCTACCGCGCGAAGACCGCCGGCGGCGCCCGCACGCTGGTGGCCCAGCCCGGCTGAGGCTCCATTCAACGGAGCTTCCTGACGATTAAGGAAGCAATGGCGCCCCCCAACCGCCTCCAGGCACTGCTCGAGCTCTCGCGGGCGCTGTCGTCCAGCCTCGACCTGAACGACGTGCTCACCGTGCTGCTCGACCGGGTCGCGCGCCTGACCGGCGCCACCGGCACGGCGGTATCGCGCTGGGACCGGGAGCGCGACGTCCTCGTCACGCTCGTGCACCACTCGCACGGCGCGACCCTGATCGAGGACGAGTCCATTGAGTACCAGCTCTCGGAGTTCCCCTCGAGCGCGGAGGTGCTGCGCACGCAGCGGCCGATGCAGGTGCGCGCGTCGAACCCGCGCGACGATGCGCGCGAGCGCGACCTGATCGTCTCGCTCGGGTTCCGGTCGCTGCTGATGCTGGCGCTCGTCGCGCGCGGCGAGACGATCGGCCTGATGGAGATCGTCGACGTCAACGACCGGGCGTTCACGCCACAGGACGTCGAGTTCTGCCAGGCGGTGTGCGACGTGGTCGCGACGTCGCTGCACAACGCCATGCTCTACGAGCGAGCGCGGGAGCTCGCGCTGCGCGACCAGCTCACGGGGCTGCACAACCGCCGGTTCTTCGACGACCACCTGGATGAGGCGATCGCGCGGGCGGCGCGGAGCGGCGAGGGTGTCGCGCTCCTCGTCCTCGACCTGGACGGGCTCAAGGCGATCAACGACGTGGGCGGGCATGTTGCCGGTGACGAGGCGCTGCGCGGGGCGGCCGACGCGCTGCGCGCATCGGTCCGCGTCGGCGACCTCCCATGCCGGCTGGGCGGGGACGAGTTCGCGGTGATCCTGCCCGCCGCGGACGCCACGGCCGCACTGGCGGTCGCCGAGCGCGCCCGGCGCGCGCTGGCCGAGCAGACCGCGGGAAGGTTCTCGTTCTCGGGCGGCGTCGCGGTCGACATCGCCGGCCGCCCGGCGCACGAGCTGTACCGCCGCGCGGACGACGCTGCCTACCGCGCGAAGACCGCGGGCGGCGGGCACACGCTGGCGGCCGCGTAGCGCTCAGCGCGCAAGCGCGCCTATGGCGACGCCCGGCAGCTCGTAGCCGTCATCCGTCCGGAAGGCCGAGGCGCGCGCCGCGACGTCCGCCCGCAGAGCCTGGACGTCCGCGGGCGCCAGGTCGTGCAGGGCCCGCCCGAGCGACGGAGAGATGTCGCCCATCGCCCGCCAGTAGTCCTCGACCTGGGCGAACCGCCAGGCGACCGGCAGCTCGCGCAGCTCCACGGACGAGAACCCGGCCGTGCGCAGCATTGCGTCGAGCCGCTCGCCGTCGGCCAGCCGGTACATCCCCGGCTCGCCAGGGGCGGCCACCTCCGCGAGGCCCCGCTCGATCAGTGGATCCATGATGGTCGTGTTCCAGGCGTTCGCGTCGCGCGGGCCCCAGACGGCGAGCGCGGCCCGGCCGCCGCTCGTCAGCACGCGCCGCGTCTCCGACAGGGCGCCGACGGGATCGGCCATCAGCATGAACGCCCACCGGCACAGCACGACGTCGACGCTCGCGTCCCCGAGGGCCAGCGCCTCGGCGTCGAGCACTGCGAACTCGACGTCCGCCGTCCCCCGCCGCTCGGCGTTGCGGCGTGCCGCGTCCAGCATCTGCGGGGAGCGGTCGCTGATGATCAGCCGCCCGCCCGGCGCGATCCGCTCCGCCGCGAGCAGGCCGGTGTCGCCGGCGCCCGCCGCGAGCTCGAGCACCGTCTCGCCCGGCCGCGGCGCAGCCATCTCCACGAGCCCTTCGCTGACCGCCCGCGTGGCGGCCCACATGCGGTCGGCCTGCCGCTCCCAGCCGCCGGCCGCCGCGTCCCACATCGCCCGGCTCTCGTCGACGCCCTCTGCGGTCGCGTCGCTGGTACCGTCCGGCTCGTGCACCGCCACAGCGTCGCTCGTCCGGGCCGCCGCGTCAACTACCTCGAGATCGGCTCCGGCACGCCGGTGGTGATGGTCCACGGGCTGCTCGGCAGCCCCGCGTATCTGCTGCCGCTGGCACGCAGTCTGGCCGCTGCAGGCCGCCGCGTGCTGCTGCCCGACCTCCATGGGCATGGTGGGAGCGATCGCCTCACGCCGTGGCATCTGGACGGCGCGGCCGACGACCTGGCCGCGGCGATGGCCGACGCGGGCGCAGAACGGCCGGCGCTGCTCGGCCATTCGCTGGGCGCGCCCATCTGCGTCCACTGGGCGGCCCGCCACCCGGTGCGGTCGCTGGTGTGCGCCTCGCCGGTGGGCATGGTGCCGCTCCGTCTCGGCGGCGCCCGCCGGCTGCTGCCGGCCGCCCCGGTGGCCGCGCGGATGGCGGAGCTGACCGCCCGCCCGCTGGCACGGAGCCGCACCGGCCGACGAGCCGTGTTCGGCGGCTTCGTCGGCATGGCGGATCCGCACGCGGTGGCGCCGCTGCTCGGCGAGCGCATGATCCGGCACGCCGCGGGCGCAGCGGCGGCGCTGCAGGACTATCTGCCGCAGCTCCACGGCCTCGATCTGCGCGAGCCCTCCGCCCAGGTCGACTGCCCCTCGCTGACGATCTGGGGCGACCGTGACGTGCACGCCCCGAACGGCGCGCTGCTCACCGCCGCTCTGCGCGGCGAGGCGCACATCGTGCCGGGCTGCGGCCACATGCCGCCGCTCGAGGCGCCGTTCGCGTTCCGCCGGGCGCTCGACGGCTGGCTGTAGGCTGTGCCCATGGGAGATGCCTGGCACTGCGCCGCATGCGGGAGCACCGCCGACCTGGCCATGACGCCGGTCGAGGTCGGGCTCGTGCGCCTGGCGGTCGGGGGCTCGGACGGCTTCCGCCTCGGCAGCTCCGGCATCGAGCACGAGATCGGTCCACTGCTGGAGGCGTGCCCGTGCGGCGGGCGCTTCGTCCCGGGGCCGGGCCCCGGGCCGGTGGTCGCCGCGACGTTTGCCGTCGACCGGCTGGCACCGGTCGCTGCCGACGGTCTTGCCGCGCTCGAGGCGGCGCCGGAGCTCAGCGGCCTGCGCGACGCGTGGGGGCCGCGCGCCGTCGCCCTGGCCGGACGGGGTGGCGATCTGGCGAAGGAGGACGTGCTTCGCATTCGTCTCGAGGACAAGCTGTCCGCGCTGCAGACGGAGGTGGAGCGCGCCACCGCCGCCGGCGACGCCGATGCCGCCGAGACCGCGCACGCGCGCTACATCGAGCTCGGCACCACCTACGTCCGCCGCTTCGTTCGTCCCGATGAGCCCGCCGCCCGCTGAGCAGCGGGTCGCCGCGTACATCGAGCAGCACGCGCTGCTCCGCCCCGGCGAACCGGTGCTCGCGCTGGTGTCCGGCGGTGCCGACTCCCTGTGCCTGTGGGGCGTTCTCCGCGATCTCGGCCACCAGGTCGAGGCGCTGCACGTCGAGCATGGCCTGCGCGGCGAGGACGGGCTTGCCGACGCCGCCTACTGCGCCGCGCTCGGCGCCGAGGTGGCGGCCGTGGACGTCGCCTCGGGTGGCAACATCGAGGCCCGCGCACGCGACGCGCGGTACGCCGCGGCACGCGAGCGGGCCGCGGGGCGGCCGATTGCCACGGGCCACACGCTGACCGACCAGGCGGAGACCGTGATCTACCGGCTGGTGTCGTCATCGGGCCCGCGCGCCCTGCGCGCGATGCGGCCGTCGGGAGCCGGCCTCGTGCGGCCGCTGCTCTGCCTGACTGCGTCCGAGACGCGATCCTGGTGCGCCGCGCGCGGCCTGCGCCCGCGTGAGGACGAGACGAACCGCGACACCGCCATCCGGCGCAACCTGATCCGCCGGGAGGTGATGCCCGCGCTGGCCCGCGTCCACCCCGGGGCCGAGGTGAACATCGCGCGCTCCGCCGAGCTGCTCGGCGAGCTGGACGAGCTGATCGGCGAGCTGGCGGCGGAGCACCTCAGCGACCGCCTCGACGTCGACCGGCTCGCGGAGCTGCCGCGCGGGCTGCGGGTGCTCGTGCTGCGCGAGGCGGCGGAGCGGGCCGCCGGGCGCCCGCTGCGGCTGCCGCGCCAGCTCACCGGCCGCCTCGAGCAGATGGCAGGGCGCCGAACCGGTGTCGAGCGCCTCTCGCTGGCGGCCGACCTCGAGGCCGTGCGCGATCGGACGGCGCTCAGCTTCGGCCCTCCGGCAAGCTATTCTCACGCGCCATGAGCTCCGATCTGACGGGCCTCGATCCCGACCAGCTGATCGCCGAGACGCTCGTCGAGGAAGACGCCCTGCAGGCCCGCATCGCCGAGCTGGGGGAGGACATCTCCCGCGACTACCTCGGCCGGGAGCCGCTGCTCGTGGGCGTGCTGAAGGGAGCCGTCTTCTTCATGGCCGATCTCGTCCGGCGGATCTCCGTGCCGTGCGAGATCGACTTCATGGCGGTGTCGAGCTACGGCAGCGGCACGGACTCGTCCGGTGTGGTGCGCATCCTCAAGGACCTCGACGCGAACATCGAGGGCCGGGACGTGCTGATCGTCGAGGACATCGTCGACTCGGGCCTCACGCTCTCCTACCTGGTGCGCAACCTCCAGGCGCGCAGGCCCGCCACCCTCGAGGTGTGCGCGCTGCTCACCAAGCCGGAGCGGCGCCGCGCCGACATCGCCTGCCGGTACGTCGGATTCGAGATCCCCAACCGGTTCGCGATCGGCTACGGCCTCGATTTCGGCGAGCGGTACCGCAGCCTGCCGTACGTCGCCGCGCTGGATGAGTCGCGCCTGCCCGACGACCTGATCTGACCCGGCCCGGTCAAGTCCCTCACCGGGGCTGCCGATAGACCGGCAGAGGTCAAACCACGGGGCGCCGGCGGGCGTAGTTCATCAGGGGCGCGCCGGCACGGGCGCCGCCAATGAGCCGGAAATTCACCGTGATATCGTTCCCAATCACCCCCCAGGCAGGTAGGAACAGCACCCCGTGAGCAGATTCTTCAAGAGCGCAGCGTTCCCCATCATCGTCGTCGTCGTGCTGGCCTTCTTCGCCCAGCGGATGATCATCGACAGCTCCGGGAGCAAGCAGGCCCACACGTGGAACGACTTCATGACCGCGGCCAGCAAGGGCCAGGTCGACTACCTCAAGACCAACGAGGGCGACAACAGCCTCAAGTACAGCGTCACCGCATCCGACGGCAGCCAGACGACGACCATCGGCGTCCCCAGCCCCGACTCGCTCGAGGCCGGCATCTCCGCCGCCAAGACGAACCCGGCGCTCGTCTACGAGGGCACCAGCACCGGCGGATCGCCATGGTGGAGCATCCTCACCTACATCCTCCCGTTCGTCCTCTTCTTCGGGTTCTGGATCTTCCTGATGAACCAGGTGCAGGGCGGCGGCAGCAAGGTGATGAGCTTCGGCAAGAGCCGCGCAAAGCGCCTCTCTGTCGACTCTCCGAAGATCACGTTCAAGGACGTCGCCGGCGTCGACGAGGCGGTCGAAGAGCTGCACGAGATCAAGGAGTTCCTCGAGAACCCCAAGAAGTTCCAGGCGCTCGGCGCGCGCATCCCCAAGGGCGTGCTGCTGTTCGGGCCACCCGGCACCGGTAAGACGCTGCTCGCACGGGCGGTTGCCGGCGAGGCCGGCGTGCCGTTCTTCTCGATCTCCGGCTCGGACTTCGTCGAGATGTTCGTCGGCGTCGGCGCGAGCCGCGTCCGCGACCTGTTCGAGCAGGCCAAGCAGAACTCGCCGTGCATCATCTTCATGGACGAGATCGACGCCGTCGGCCGCCATCGCGGCGCCGGCATGGGCGGCGGCCACGACGAGCGCGAGCAGACGCTGAACCAGCTGCTGGTCGAGATGGACGGCTTCGAGATGAAGGACAACATCATCCTGATCGCCGCCACCAACCGGCCGGACATCCTCGATCCCGCCCTGCTGCGGCCGGGCCGCTTCGACCGCCAGGTCGTCGTCGACCGCCCCGACCGGATCGGCCGCAAGCGGATCCTCGAGGTGCACTCGCGCGGCAAGCCGATCTCCCAGGCGGTCGACCTCGAGGCGCTGGCCGGCCAGACGCCAGGCTTCACCGGCGCCGACCTCTCCAACCTCGTCAACGAGGCTGCGCTGCTGGCCGCCCGCAAGGGCAAGCGGCAGATCGAGACGCTGGAGCTCGAAGAGGGCATCATGCGGGTGATCGCCGGGCCGGAGAAGAAGACCCGGCTGCTGTCGCCCAAGGAGCGCGAGATCACGGCCGTGCACGAGATGGGCCACGCGCTCGTGGGCCACTACCTCGAGCACAACGATCCCGTGCACAAGATCTCCATCGTCGGCCGCGGCATGGCGCTCGGCTACGTGATCACGCTGCCCAGCGAGGACAAGTTCATGCGCTCGCGGCCCGAGCTGATGGACTCGCTGGCGAAGAACCTCGGCGGCCGCACCGCGGAGGAGCTCGTGTTCGGCGAGGTGACGACCGGCGCTGAGGACGACCTCAACAAGACGACCGACACCGCGAAGCGCATGGTCACGCGGTGGGGCATGTCCGAGAAGCTGGGGCCGCGCACCTTCGGCCGCGACTCGAGCCAGCCCTTCCTCGGCCGCGACTTCGGGCATGAGGCGGACTACTCCGAGGAGATCGCGCGCGAGATCGACGACGAGATCCGCCGCATCGTCGAGGACGCGCACGAGCGCGCCCGCAAGGTGCTCTCGGAGCACATCGACGAGCTGCAGCGGCTGTCCAAGATCCTGATCGAGTACGAGACGATCGATCGCGAGCAGTTCCAGAACCTGCTCGGCGGCACGCCCGCCGAGGAGGTCTTCAAGGACCACGAGAAGCACGGGGCGCCGGTCGCCGACGAGCAGCCGGCCAAGCAGCCGTCGAAGCCGCGGACGATCGGCCTGCCGCTGCCCGGCACGCTCCACCAGAGCAAGCCGGACGCTCCGCAGGGCGCCTAGGCCCGGCGCGCCCAGCCGCGCAGTGGCGGCTGGACGGTTTGCGGGGAGCCGTCTCGCGGGTACGCCGCGGCGGTGACCATGCGAGTGGACGGCAGGCGTCGGGCGGTGGTCGAGTCCGTCCGGCCGTCGGCCGGCTGCGGGCGAGTGCCCGTGAAGCGCGTGATCGGGGACGTCCTCGACGTCACCGCCGACGTGTTCGCGGACGGGCACGACCGCGTCGCCGCCGTCCTGCGGGTGAAGCACGACGCATGGGGCCGCTGGCGGGAGGTGCCGATGGAGCCGCTCGGCAACGACCGCTGGCGCGCCGAGGTGGAGCTGGACGCGCTCGGCCGCTGGCGCTACGCCGTGCGCGGCTGGGTCGACCGCTTCGCCACCTGGCGTGACGAGCTCGAGCGCCGCGTCGCCGGAGGGCAGGACGTGAAGGTGGAGCTGCTCGCCGGCGCGCATCTGGTGGGGGAGGCGGCGGCCGAGGCGCCGCGGCCGGTCGCGCAGACCCTGCGCGTTCGCGCCGAGCGCCTGCTCGCCGCCGGCCGGTCCTCCGACCCGGCCGACATGGGCGGCGCGCTGGACGAGGAGCTGGCCGCTGTGATGGCCGCGAACGCGGTGCGCCCGCACCCGTGCGAGTCGGGCGAGCTGGAGCTCTGGGTGGAGCCGCTGCTCGCGCGCTTCAGCAGCTGGTATGAGCTCTTCCCCCGGTCTCTGGGCGGGCCGGGCAGGCACGGCACGCTTAGGGACGTCGAGGACGAGCTCGAGCGGGTCGCCGGCATGGGCTTCGACATCCTCTACCTGCCGCCCGTGCACCCGATCGGGACGACCGCGCGCAAGGGGCGCAACAACACGCAGAGCGGCGAGCCCGGCGACGTGGGCAGCCCCTGGGCGATCGGCGCCGCCGAGGGTGGGCACGAGGCGGTGCTGCCCGAGCTGGGCACCGTTGACGACGTCCGCCGGCTGGCTGCTGCGTGCCGGCGGCACGGCATCGAGCTTGCCCTCGACCTCGCGTTCCAGTGCTCGCCAGACCACCCCTGGGTGACCGACCATCCGACCTGGTTCCGGCACCGCCCGGACGGCTCCATCCGGTATGCCGAGAACCCGCCTAAGCGCTACCAGGACATCTACCCGCTCGACTTCGAGAGCGAGGACTGGGCCGGACTCTGGGACGCGCTGCTCGGAGTCGTCCGCTTCTGGATCGAGCGCGGCGTGAGCGTCTTTCGGGTGGACAACCCCCACACCAAGCCGTTCGTGTTCTGGGAGTGGCTGATCGGCGAGGTCAAGCGCGTCCATCCTGACGTGCTGTTCCTGTCCGAGGCGTTCACCCGCCCGCGCGTGATGGAGCGTCTCGCGAAGGCGGGCTTCAGCCAGTCCTACACGTACTTCGCCTGGCGCACATCGAAGTGGGACCTCATGGAGTACCTCGTCGAGCTCACGCAGGGCGAGGCGGCCGAGTACATGCGGCCGAGCTTCTGGCCGAACACCCCCGACATTCTCACGCAGCAGCTCCAGAGCGGCACACGGGCGACGTTCGCGGCCCGGCTGGTGCTCGCCGCCACCCTCACCGCCAGCTACGGGATCTACGGGCCGGCATTCGAGCTGATGGAGCGGCGCGCCGCTGCGCCGGGCAGCGAGGAGTACCGCGACTCCGAGAAGTACCAGCTGCGCAACTGGGAGCCGGGCGTCGACGGCACGCTCGAGCCGCTGATCACCGCGGTCAATGCGGCACGGCGCGACCATCCGGCGCTCCAGCGCAACGACACCATCCGGTTCCACCGCATCGACAACGACATGCTGATCGCCTTCAGCAAAGTCGATCCGGGGTCGCGCGACACCGTGCTGGTCGTCGTCAACCTCGATCCCAGCCACACGCAGAGCGGGTGGCTCGAGCTCGACACCGAGGCGCTCGACGTGGAGCCGTCCTCCCCCGTGCAGGTCGTGGACCTGCTCGGCGGCGGGACCTACATCTGGAGCGGCCGCCGCAACTACGTTGAGCTGCGACCGGCCGATTGCCCGGCGCACGTCTTCCACCTCCGCCGCCACCTGCGGACCGAGCAGGACTTCGAGTACTTCGCATGAGTGCCGTGCAGACACGGGCGGCTGCCTCCGTCGGCACGCCGGCACGCTGGTATCAGGACGCGATCATCTACGAGCTGCACGTCCGTGCGTTCGCCGACTCCAACGATGACGGCATCGGTGACTTCCGCGGGCTCAGCGCCCGGCTCGACTACCTGCAGGATCTCGGCGTGACCGCCATCTGGCTGCTCCCGTTCTACCCCTCGCCGCTGCGCGACGACGGCTACGACATCGCCGACTACCGCTCGATCAACCCGAGCTACGGCACCATGCGGGACTTCCGGGCCTTCCTTCGCCGTGCCCATGACCGCGGGCTGCGGGTGATCACCGAGCTCGTCCTCAACCACACGTCGGACGAGCACAGCTGGTTCCAGCGCGCCCGGCGGGCTCCGGCGGGCAGCCCGGAGCGCGACTTCTACGTGTGGAGCGACACGCCGGAGCGATGGCAGGAGGCGCGTGTCATCTTCAAGGACTTCGAGTCGTCGAACTGGGCATGGGATCCCCTCGCCGGCGCGTACTTCTGGCACCGGTTCTATTCGCACCAGCCGGATCTCAACTGGGCCAACCCGCTGGTGCGGCGCGAGATGTTCGACGTCGTCGACTACTGGCTCGACATGGGCGTCGACGGCCTTCGGCTCGACGCCGTCCCCTACCTGTTCGAGCGGGAAGGGACGAACTGCGAGAACCTGCCGGAGACGCACGCAGTGCTGAAGGACCTGCGGCGCCACGTCGATGAGCGGTTCGGCGACCGCATGCTGCTCGCCGAGGCCAACCAGTGGCCGGAGGATGCCGTTGCCTACTTCGGAGACGGCGACGAGTGCCACATGGCGTTCCACTTCCCGCTCATGCCGCGCATGTTCATGTCGGTGCGCATGGAGGACCGCTACCCGCTGGTCGACATCCTTGCCCAGACGCCGTCGCTGCCGGAGGACGCCCAGTGGGCGATCTTCCTGCGCAATCACGACGAGCTGACGCTCGAGATGGTGACCGATGACGAGCGGGACTACATGTACCGGGTGTATGCCGAGGACCCGCAGGCGCGCATCAACTTCGGCATCCGGCGGCGGCTGGCGCCCCTGCTCGGGAACGACCGCCGGCTGGTGGAGCTCGTGAACGCCCTGCTGCTCTCGCTGCCCGGGACGCCGGTCATCTACTACGGCGACGAGATCGGCATGGGCGACAACATCTACCTCGGCGACCGCAACGGCGTGCGCACGCCGATGCAGTGGAGCGCTGACCGCAACGCGGGCTTCTCCCGCGCGAATCCCCACCGCCTGTACCTGCCGGTGATCGCCGACCCCGAGTACGGCGCCGTCAACGTCGAGGCCCAGCAGAACAACCCGAACTCGCTGCTGTGGTGGACGAAGCGGATGATCGCCCTGCGCAAGCGATACCCCGCGTTCCACGGCTCCCTGGAGTTCATGCTGCCGGAGAACCGCAAGGTGCTCGCGTTCGTGCGGGAGCTGGGCGAGGAGCGCCTGATGGTGGTGGCGAACCTCTCGCGCCGTGCGCAGTACGTCGAGCTCGACGTCCGGCGGTTCGACGGCCTCGTGCCCGAGGAGCTGATCGGCCACAGCGAGTTTCCGCCGTTCGACGGCAGCAGGCCCTACGTGCTCACGCTTGGCCCGCACGACGTCTTCCTGTTCGCGCTGCACGCGAGCGCGGATCAGCGAGAGGAGGCGCCGGAGCTGCCCGTCATCCGCACGTCCGGCCACTGGGATGCCGTCTTCGAGCGGCGTGCGCGGGGCGCGCTGGAGGATGCGCTGGCCGCATACCTGCCGACACAGCGCTGGTTCGCGTCGAAGGCGCGCCGCATCCGCCGGGTCACGATCACCGACGCGTTCCGGCTGGGGCCTGCGCGCGGCCGCCCGGCCGGGATGCTGTGCCTGGTTGACGTGGAATTCGCCGAGGGCGAGCCCGAGCGGTACCTGCTCACGCTCACGGGGAGGCCGGCGGACGAGAACGGCGACCACCACGGCGTTGCAATCGCGCGCGGCCCGGACGGCGATGCCGTGCTCGACGACGCGGCGGGCGACCCGGCCGTCGGGCGTGCCATCCTGGAGCTGATCCGCCGGCGCCGGCGGATGACCGGGGCGCGTGGGGTCGTGAGCGGAGCGCCGGAACGCGGGCTGCGGCGGATGGCCCGCGGCATGGATCTCGAGCCGGCGGCGCTCGGTGCCGAGCAGAGCAACACCTCGCTGGCGTTCGGGCAGGCCCTGATCCTGAAGCTCTTCCGCAAGATCGAGACGGGCGTCAACCCGGAGGTGGAGCTGACCGCTCTGCTCGCGGAGCAGGGGTTCGAGCACGCGCCGGCCCCGGCGGGCGTGCTCGAGTACCGGCCCACCTCGGGAAGCCCGGCCACGCTGGGGGTGCTCCAGGGGTACGTCGCCAACGAAGGCAACGCATGGGCGTTCGCGCTCGACGAGCTGGGGCGGTTCCTCGAGGGTGCGCTTGCGCGTGAGGACGGCCCGCCTCGGCTGCCGGCGCCGGAGGCGACCCCCGCCGACCAGCCGGACGTGGCGCATGACCTGGTCGGCCCGTTCCTGGAGGTCGCGCGCCTGCTCGGTGCGCGCACCGCGGAGCTGCACCTGTCGCTCGCGAATGCGCCCGCCGGCGACGCGCCCGAGCGGTTCTCCGCGCTGCAGCAGCGGGGGCTCCTGCAGTCCATGCGAACGCTGGTGCGCCAGACGTTCCGGAGCGTCCGGCGCGCCGGCGCGGACGACGACGTCGTGGGCCGGATCGCGGACCGCGAGGACGACGTCATGGCTGCGGTACTCGAGCTGCTGGAACGCCGGCTGGGCGGGATGCAGACACGGGTGCATGGCGATCTCCATCTCGGACAGGTGCTCTGGACGGGACGCGACGTGGTGCTGATCGACTTCGAAGGGGAGCCCGGGCGAACCCTCGGCCAGCGGCGGCTGAAACGCTCGCCGGCGCGCGATGTGGCCGGGATGCTGCGGTCCTTCCACTATGCCGCCTATGCGGGCCTGTACCAGGAGTGCGGCCGCGACGACCCGGCCGGGGGGCTGCCGGAGGGCTGGGTGCGGTTCTGGCGGGCGTGCGTCTCGGCCGCCTACCTGCGGGGGTATCGCGACGCGGTGGCCGAGTCGCCGATCGTCCCGGCCGATGACGAGGAGTTCGGGCGGCTAGTGCGGCTGTTCGCGATCGAGAAGTGCGTGTACGAGATCGGCTACGAGCTGAACAGCCGGCCCGACTGGCTGCACATCCCCGTCCTCGGGCTGGAAGAGCTGCTCGACGGATGACCGCATCGACGGAGCGACGCGCCCTTGCCGAGCTGGCCCGCGAGCTGGGCGTGCAGACACGCTACGTCGACGCGACGGGAGGCCGGCGGGAATCGTCGCGCGAGGCGATCGCGGCGGTCTGCTCCTCCCTGGCAGGCGGCGATGCGGAGCGGTCGCCGACCGCGACCCTGCGCGAGGTTCGCGCCGAGCGCGGCGGCCGCCTTGCCGAGCCGGTGGCGGTCGCGTGGGGGGGTGGCTGCTCCGTGCGGCTCGCGCCCGAGCGACACCGCGGCGTCCACGCCGACCTCGAGCTCGAGCGCGGGACGGGCGGGCCGGCCGGCGACCCCACCGCGCGCGCGCACGGCGCCGCCGTTGAGCTGGCGAACCTGCCGTACGGCGTCCACCGGCTGCACCTGCGGCGGCGAGGCATCGAGCAGGTGGTGCACGTGGTCGCTGCCCCGCGGCGGGCGCACACCGTCGCCGGTCGGCGTTGGGGGTCGTTCCTGCCGCTCTACGCCGTGCCGGGCGCGTACGGTGTCGGCGACTTCACCGGGCTGCGCGAGCTGGTGGACTGGACGGTCGGGCACGGCGGGTCGTTCGCCGGTAGCACGCCGCTCTTCGCGGCGTTTCTCGACCGGCCGTTCGACCCGAGCCCGTACGCACCGGTCAGCCGCCTGTTCTGGAACGAGATGTACGTCGACCCGGCGGCGGCGCCCGAGCTGGCGGCGTCCGCTCCGGCCCGGCAGCTGCTCGCCTCCAGCGGGATGCAGCGTGAGCTGCGAGCGCTCCGCCGCGGGCGCCGCGTCGACCACCGCACGGCGATGGCCGCCAAGCGTCGCGTGCTGGAGCTGCTCTGCGACGCCCTCGCGGGCGACCGCGGCCGCGAGCTGGACCGGCTGCTGCGCCGCGATCGCGAGCTGCGGGCCTATGCGGACTTCCGGGCGCGGTGCGAGCGCGCGGGGGGCGGCTGGGACGAGTGGGGCGGCGAACGGGGCGACCCGCGCACGGCGCGCTACCACGCGTACGTGCAGCTGCTCTGCCGCGAGCAGCTCGCCGACGCGGCAGCGGGCGACCGGCTCTACCTGGACATGCCGCTCGGAGTTCACCCCGCAGGCTTCGACACGTGGCGGCACCGGGACCTGTTCGCGCAGGGCCTGTCGGTGGGGGCGCCGCCGGACGCGCTGTTCCGCGGGGGCCAGGACTGGGGCTTCCCGCCGCTGCTCGCCGCCCGCGCCAGGGCCGACGGCCACGCCTACTTCCGCGCCTGCCTGCAGACGCTGATGCAGTACGCATGCGCGGTGCGGATCGACCACGTGATGGGGCTGCACAGGCTGTTCTGCGTACCGCACGGGTTCGCGGCGACCGAGGGCGTGTACGTGCGGATGCCGTGCGAGGAGCTCTACGCCCTGATCGCGCTCGAGTCGGTACGCCGCGGCGCCGAGGTGGTCGGCGAGGATCTCGGCACCGTGCCCGCGGAGGTGCGGCGGACGATGCGCCGCCACGGCGTGCTGCGCTCGTTCGTGCTCCAGCTGGAGCTCGACCCCGAGGGGGATCCCTTCAGGCGCGTGCCGGAAGACGCACTCGTGGGTATGAACACGCACGACATGCCCACGTTCGCCGGATTCTGGGATGGTGAGGACATCGACCGGCGGCTTTCGCTCGGCCTCGAGGACCGTGCGGCGGCCGCGGCCGAGCGCCGGGAGCGCGCGGTGCTGCGACGGGCGCTGGGGCGCGCGCTGCGCGAACGGCGGCGCGCGGGCCGGACGCTCGAGCAGGCGCTCGACGGGTCGCTCGGCGAGCTGGCCGCCTCTCCCGGGCGCCTGCTGGTCGTGAACGCAGAGGACCTGTGGGCCGAGCGCGAGCCGCAGAACGTGCCGGGCACCGGCGCCGAGGCGGGCAACTGGTCGCGGCGCGCCGCGCACCGGCCGGCCCGCTTCGACCGGACGCCCGGCGTCCGGGCGCGTGTCGCGCAGGTCGAGGCGGCGAGGGTGGGGCGGTGAGCCGCACCGAGAGCCGTCCCACGGTCCGGTACGACGTGAGCCTGCTCGGCGACGACGACCTGCACCTGTTCAACGAGGGGAGGCACCTCGCACTCGGGCAGCACCTCGGCGCGCACGTCACGACGGACCACGGCGAGACGGGCACCGCGTTCGCCGTGTGGGCGCCGAATGCGAGCGGCGCATCCGTGGTCGGCGACTTCAACGGCTGGGACGCGGGCCGCCATCGGCTGGCGGCGCGAGGCGTGTCGGGCATATGGGAGGGGTTCATCCCGGGGGTCGGGCACGGCGAGGTGTACAAGTTCGCGCTGGAGACGCAGCACGGCATCCTGTTCAAGGCCGACCCGTTCGCCCGGTTCAGCGAGCAGCCGCCGCGGACCGCCTCCCGCGTGTGGGACCTCGGCCACGACTGGCGCGACGCGGCCTGGATGGCGGGTCGGGCGCAGCGCAGCGGGCTGGGCGATCCGGTGGCGATCTACGAGCTGCACCTGGGATCCTGGCGCCGCCACGCCGCGGACGACCGCCCGCTCACCTATCTCGAGCTGGCGGACGAGCTTCCGTCATACGTGAGCGACCTGGGGTTCACGCACGTGGAGTTCCTCCCCGTGATGGAGCACCCGTTCACGGGGTCGTGGGGCTACCAGACGACCGGCTACTTCTCGCCGACCAGCCGCTACGGCACGCCTCAGGAGTTCATGCGGCTCGTGGAGGCCCTGCACCAGGCGGAGATCGGCGTGATCCTGGACTGGGTGCCGTCGCACTTCGCCACCGATCCGCACGGCCTCTCGCTGTTCGACGGAACGCACCTGTTCGAGCACGCCGACCCGCGTCAGGGCTTCCACCCCGATTGGGGCAGCTACATCTTCAACTACGGCCGAAACGAAGTCCGCTCGTTTCTCCTCTCGAGCGCCATGCACTGGCTCGACCGCTACCACGCCGACGGCATCCGCGTCGACGCCGTCGCCTCGATGCTCTACCTCGACTACTCGCGGTCGGAGGGACAGTGGATCCCCAACCGCCACGGCGGTCGCGAGAACCTCGAGGCGATCCACCTGCTCCGGCAGCTGAATGCCGCGGCCTACGAGCGCCAACCGGGGGTGCAGACCTACGCCGAGGAGTCGACGGCGTGGCCCATGGTCTCGCGGCCCACCTACCTGGGCGGCCTGGGCTTCGGCTACAAGTGGGACATGGGGTGGATGCACGACACGCTCGCCTACATGGAGCACGACCCGGTCCACCGCAGCCACCACCACCACGACCTCACGTTCCGCGGGCTCTACGCCTTCACCGAGAACTACCTGCTGCCGCTGTCCCACGACGAGGTCGTCCACGGCAAGCGCTCGCTCATCTCCAAGATGCCAGGGAACGCATGGCAGCAGCGCGCGAACCTGCGGCTGCTGCTCGGGTACATGTACGGCGTCCCCGGCAAGAAGCTGCTGTTCATGGGTGCGGAGCTGGGACAGTGGCGGGAATGGAACCACGACGCGGGTCTCGAGTGGCAGCTGCTCGAGGACCCGGCGCACGAGGGCATCCGCCGGTGGGTCCGCGATCTGAATCGCGCGTACGCCGAGACGCCGGCGCTGCACGTGCTCGACACGGACCCCGAGGGGTTCGAGTGGGTCCACGTGAACGACGCCGAGGCCGGCGTGCTGGTGTTCCTGCGCCGCTCGCCGGCGGGTCAGCTGGTGCTGTGCGCGTACAACTTCACGCCGGTCGCCAGGCCGCACTACCGCATCGGCGCGCCCGCGGACGGTCGCTGGCGGGAGGCGCTCAACTCCGACGCCGAGGTCTACGGCGGCAGCGGAGCCGGGAACCTCGGCGGCGTCGACGCCGGGTCCGAGCCGCTCCACGGCCGCCCGCACTCGATCGCCCTCACGCTTCCGCCGCTTGCGTGCGTGATGCTCGTGCACGAGCCGGATACGGTCGTCGCGTGATCGTCGACGAGCGCCGGCCGGGCGCGTGGGCCGGGGAGGGCGACGGCACGGCGTTCCGGGTGTGGGCGCCGTTCGCCGAGCGGGTCGAGCTCGACCTGGGCGACGGCCGCGTGCCGCTCGAGGGGCTCGGCGACGGCTGGCACGGCAGGGTCTGCGAGGCGGCCGCCGGCACGCGGTACGGCTACGTGCTCGACGGCGGCGACCCGCTCCCGGATCCTGCGTCGGGCTGGCAGCCCGACGGGGTGCACGGGCGATCCGCGGTCGCTCCCGTGCAGCACCCCTGGACGGATCGGGAGTGGCGCGGCATGCCGCTGGAGCAGCTCGTGCTGTACGAGCTGCACGTCGGCACGTTCACGGCCGAGGGGACGTTCGACGCCGCCGTCCCGCGGCTCGCCGAGCTCGCTGAGCTGGGCGTCACGGCGATCGAGCTGATGCCGGTCGCCGAGTTTCCGGGGGGCCGGAACTGGGGCTACGACGGCGTCTTCCCCTACGCGGTGCAGTCGACCTACGGCGGCCCTGAGGGGCTGATGCGGCTCGTCGACGCCGCGCACGCTGCCGGCCTCGCCGTCTGCCTGGACGTGGTCTACAATCACCTCGGGCCCGAGGGTAACGTGCTCGGGCGCTACGGCCCGTACTTCACCGACCGCTACCGCACGCCGTGGGGCGACGCGGTGAACGTCGACGGCCCGGACAGCGATCCGGTTCGCGGGTATCTGGTGGGCAACGCGCTGCGGTGGTTCGAGACATTCCACCTGGACGCGCTCAGGCTGGACGCCGTGCACGCGATCGCCGACCAGAGCGCCGTGCCCTTTCTGGCCGAGCTCTCCGAGGCGGTGTCCGGGCTCGAGCAGCAGCTCGGGCGGCCGCTGCACCTGATCGCCGAGAGCGACCTCAACGACCCGCGCATGGTGACGGCGCGCGCGGCCAACGGGCTGGGGATGGATGCCCAGTGGAGCGACGACTTCCACCACGCGCTGCACCGGCTGCTGACCGGCGAGCAGCGGGGGTACTACGCGGACTTCGGCGACCCCGGCGCGCTGGCGAAGGCGTTTCGCGACGGGTTCGTGGTGGACGGTGGACGGTCGGGGTACCGGCGGCGGCGCCACGGCGCCGGCGCGCGCGGCATCCCGGGGCGCCGCCTGGTCGTCTACTCGCAGAACCACGACCAGATCGGGAACCGGATGGCCGGCGACCGGCTGATCGAGACGGCGGGAGACGACGCGGCGCGCGTGGCCGCCGTCGCGGTGCTGCTGGCGCCGTTCGTCCCGATGCTGTTCATGGGCGAGGAGCACGGCGAGCGGGCGCCGTTCCCCTACTTCGTCAGCCACACCGACCCGGACCTGGTCGAGGCGGTGCGAACCGGGCGGGCGGAGGAGTTCTCGGGATTCGGCTGGGGCGGCGAGCCGCCCGACCCGCAGAGCGAGGGGACGTTCGCGAGCGCGCGGCTCGACTGGTCGCTTCGCGACACGCCCGACGGCGCCGCGATGCTCGACCTGTACAGGCGGCTGCTCGAGCTCCGGCGCACGCGCCCGGCGCTGCGCCGGCTCGACACCGGGCGCATCGAGACCCACGCGGTGCCGGGGACGACGTGGGTCCGCCGCTGGGGCGACGGCGACGACGTGCTCATCTGCCTGCACACCGACGCGTCGCCGGCCGAGACCCTGGTTCCCCGCCCCGGTCTGTGGACGGTCGCCGTCGACACCGGCGGATCCCTGGAGCCGGGGACGGCCGTGGCCGGATCGGTCTCCCTCACGGGCCGCTGCGCGCTGGTGCTGATCGGCGAGGGCGCCTCCGGTGGCTGAATTCCGCGTGTGGCCCGGGAATCCGTACCCGCTGGGCGCAACGTGGGACGGCGAGGGGACGAACTTCGCGATCTTCTCCGAGCACGCGACCGGCGTCGAGCTGTGCCTGTTCGACGGCGTTGATGCCGGCGAGGAGAGCCACCGCATCGAGCTGGTCGAGCGCACCGACCTGATCTGGCATGCGTACCTCCCGGATGTCCGCCCCGGGCAGCTCTACGGGTATCGGATCCACGGCCCCTACGCGCCCGCGGAGGGACACCGGTTCAACCCGAACAAGCTGGTGCTCGACCCCTACGCGAAGGCGATCGACGGGGATGTCGTCTGGAACGATGCGCTGTTCGGCTACTCGGTCGGCGATCCGCAGGAGGATCTGTCCTTCGACGAGCGCGACAGCGCCCCGTACATCCCCAAGTGCTCGGTGATCGACCCGTCCTTCACGTGGGGGGACGACCGCCCGCCCGCGATCCCGTTCAACCGCTCGCTGATCTACGAGTGCCACGTGCGCGGCATGACGATGCTGCATCCCGGCGTACCCGAGGAGCTGCGCGGGACGTACCTGGGAATGGCGAGCGACCCGATCATCGACCACCTGCTCAGCCTGGGCGTGACGGCGGTCGAGCTGATGCCGGTGCACCAGTTCGTCAAGGACCGGTACCTGGCCGACAAGGGGCTCACCAACTACTGGGGCTACAACTCGATCGCGTTCCTGGCGCCGGAGAACCGCTACGCGGCCAGCTCGCGCCCGGGCAGCCACGTCAGCGAGTTCAAGTCGATGGTGAAGGCGTTCCACCGCGCTGGCATCGAGGTGATCCTCGACGTCGTCTACAACCACACCGGCGAGGGGAACCAGATGGGGCCGACGATCGGGCTGCGGGGCGTCGACAACAAGGCGTACTACCGGCTGACCCCGGGTGACGAGCGCTACTACTTCGACTTCACCGGTACCGGGAACAGCCTCAACATGCGGCACCCGCGGACGGTCCAGCTGATCTTCGACAGCCTCCGGTACTGGGTGCTCGACATGCACGTCGACGGTTTCCGCTTCGACCTCGCACCGGTGCTCGCCCGCGAGCTGTACGAGGTCGACCGCCTGGGCGCGTTCTTCGACATCATGCAGCAGGACCCGGTCCTGTCCCAGGTGAAGCTGATCGCCGAGCCGTGGGATCTTGGCGAGGGCGGTTACCAGATCGGCAACTTCCCGGTCGGCTGGGCGGAGTGGAACGGCGAGTACCGCGACGGCGTGCGAGCGTTCTGGCGCGGCGATCCGGGGAAGATCGGCGTGGTCGCGTCCCGGGTCTCGGGATCGAGCGACCTCTACGCGGCCGGCGGCCGCCGGACGTATGCGAGCGTCAACTTCGTGACGGCGCACGACGGCTACACGCTGGACGACCTCGTCTCGTACGAGCAGAAGCACAACGAGGCGAACGGCGAGGACAACCGCGACGGCGCGGACGACAATCACAGCCGGAACTGGGGCGCCGAGGGGCCGACCGACAGCCCGGCGATCGTGACGATGCGCCAGCGGATGAAGAAGAACTTCCTCGCCACGCTCGTGTTCAGCCAGGGCGTGCGCATGCTGCTCGGCGGCGACGAGATGGGGCGCACACAGCGGGGCAATAACAACGCCTACTGTCAGGACAACGAGCTGTCCTGGGTGCACTGGGACATCGACGCGGAGGGCCGCGAGCTGCTCGCGTTCACCCGCGAGATCCTGCGCATCTTCCGCGACAACCCGGTGTTTCGCCGGCGCGCCTTCTTCACCGGCCGGCCGGTGCGCGGCGAGATCAAGGACGTCACGTGGCTGCATCCCTCGGGTCGCGAGATGAGCGAGCAGGACTGGTCGGACGGGAACCTGCGCGCGATCGGGATGCTGATCGACGGCGAGGCCACGGACGAGGTGGACGAGCGGGGACGCCCGATACGCGGCCGCACCGTGCTGCTGATGCTGAACGGCGGCGAGAACAGCCGGCGGTTCGTGATCCCCCAGCTCGGTCTTCCGGGCATGTGGCTGGAGCGCATGAACACCGCGCGCAACGGCACCCGCCCGATCCGCCGGCAGGCGGTGAACGTGATCGCCCATTCGATGATCCTTGCCGAGCTGACGCGTGACCCGGCGGCGGCCGGGCGGTGACGCGGCCGGTCTCGAGCTACCGCCTGCAGCTGTCGCCGGCCTTCACGCTGCATGACGCGCTTGCCGTGCTCCCGTACCTGAACCGGCTCGGCGTTCACCACCTCTACCTCTCGCCGATCCTCGCGGCACGTCCCGGCAGCGCGCACGGCTACGACGTCGTCGATCCCACGCGGGTGAGCGGCGAGCTGGGCGGCGAGCAGGCGCTGCGCGCGCTCGCCGACGCCGCTTCGGAGCGGGGCATGGGGCTGACCGCCGACATCGTGCCGAACCACATGGCGGCGGACGAGTCCAACCCCTGGTGGTGGGACGTCCTGCGGTCGGGACGCGAGTCCCCACACGCCGTCGCGTTCGACATCGACTGGGAGGCGCCGGCCGCGGCCGGCCGGCTGGTGCTCCCTGTGCTCGGCGAGGCGCTCGACGACGCGCTCGCCTCCGGGGCGGTCCACGCGGTCGACGACGGGGACGGCCCGCTCGTCGGCTACCACGACCGGCGCTTCCCGCTCGCACCGGGCAGCGAGGGCCTCGCGCTGAGCGACCTCGCCGCCGCGCTGCGCGAGCAGCGCTACGAGCTCTGCTTCTGGCGCGAGGGCCTCGAGCGGCTGAACTACCGGCGCTTCTTCGACGTCTCCGACCTGGTCGCGCTGCGTGCCGACGACCCGGAGGTCTTCCGCCGGTCGCACGAGCTGGTGCTCCGGCTGGTTCGTGAAGGTGTGCTGCAGGGGCTTCGCGTCGACCACGTCGACGGCCTCGCCGATCCCGGGGCGTACCTCCGCCGGCTGCGAGAGGGTGCGCCCGGGGCGTACATCGTGGTCGAGAAGATCCTCGCTCCGGACGAGGCGGTGCCGCACGACTGGCCGGTCGAGGGCACGACCGGATACGAGTTTCTGGCATGTGCCGGCGGTCTGTTCGTGGACCCCGGCGGCGCGGCGGCGATGGCGGAGACCTACGTCGCCGCCACCGGGAGGCCGGCCGCCTTCGAACGGACGGCGCTGCGGGCGAAGCGGGAGGCGCTGCGCCGGCTCTTCGCCCCGGACACCGACCGCGTCCTCCGCCGCGCCGAGGCCGCGGGGCTCGGCACGCCGTCGGATCTGCGAGAGCCGCTCGCCGCGCTGACGGTGCACCTGGACGCGTACCGCACGTATGCCGACTCCGGCGGGTTGTCGCCGGAGGATCGGGGCCGTCTGGAGCGCGCCACCCATGCTGCGGCGGAGGAGGTGGCTGACGTCAAGGCTCTCCGCCGCCTGGCCGCCGCCGTCGAAGCGCCAGGCGAGCGGACGCTCCCGTTCGTCCAGGGCTGGCAGCAGCTGACCGGGCCGGTGGCCGCGAAGGGCGTGGAGGATACCGCGCTCTACCGCGACACCCGGCTGCTGGCGCGCAACGAGCCGGGCCTCGATCCATCCTTCATGAGCGCGACGCCGCGGCAGCTGCACGCGTGGTGCGCGGGGCAGGCGGCACGGCACCCGATGACGACCACGTCGACGCACGACACCAAGCGCGGCGAGGATGTCCGCTCCCGGATCGCCGCGCTGACGCTCGTGCCGGAGCGGTGGGCAGCGTTCTGGGAACGCTGGCGCGACCCGGCGCTGAACGGGGCGGACGCCTCGGCCGACTGGCTGGCGCTGCAGACGCTGGCCGGGTCGTATCCGGCCGGCGGCGACGGGTACCCGGACCGGATCTCCGCGTACCTGGTGAAGGCGCTGCGGGAGGCGAAGGAGGGGACGAGCTGGCTCGACCCCGACGAGGCATACGAGGCGCGCGCGGTCGGCCGGACGCGGGAGCTGCTCGCGGATCGCGACTTCGCCGAAGCGGTCGGCGCGCTTGCCGGAGAGCTGGAGCGGCTGGGAGCGGCCATCTCGCTCGGGCAGCTGGTGGCGAAGCTGATCGCGCCGGGGTGTCCCGACGTCTACTGGGGCAACGAGCGCACGCGGCTCACGCTGGTCGACCCCGACAATCGCGGGCCGGTCGACTTCGAGGGCAACGACCGGCTGTTGCGCGAGCTGGAGCACCGGCACGCCGAGGACGCCGAGGGACTGGCGAAGGAGCTCGCGGCGACGATCGAGGACGGACGCATGAAGCTGCTGATGACGCACCTCGGGCTGCGGCTGCGGCGCAGGCGGGAGCGCCTGTTCGCGAATGCCCGCTACGTCGCCGTCGACGGCGGCGCCGGCGTGTACGCCGCCGCGCGGCAGCACGAGGGCGAATGGGTGCTCGGGGTGGCCGGGCTGCGGCCGGGAACACCGTTCGCGGACCTGGCGCTGGAGCGTGCCGGCGGCATGCCGGAGCGTTGGCGGGACGTGCTGACGGGCCGGATCGTCGAGCTCAGCGATACGCCGCTCACGGTGCTCCTGGCAGCGTCCCCCGCGACGATGCTCGAGCCTGTGTGACGATCTTGATGCCGACTGAGGCAACAGCTACGATGGCCGGGTCTTCTTCCCCGTCTGCCGTGTGTGCAGACCCACGTGCCACGCGGCCCGAGCTGGACGCGGAACCGCGGGCACACCAGCACGATCGAGCGGCACCCCACCTCGCTGCGCGCGGCGCGGCGGCCGGAGGTGGTGCCTCGCTGCGCCTGCCGGCGGCGGGGGAGACGGCCCTGGACACCGAAGCCGCCGAAAGGACACGCTGATGGACGAACAGACCCGAGCCAACCTGCTCCAGGCGATGCACGAGGAGGCGTTCGCGCACGCCAAGTTCCTGCTGTTCGCGGCGAACGCCGAAACGGCGGGCGAGGTGGAGGCTGCGGAGCTGCTGCGCAGGTCGGCAGCGGCGCAGGAGGAGCACTTCGAGCGGATGGCGGAGGTGTACGAGCTGACGCGAACCGTCGTGGAGGATCTCGGCGACGCGATCGCGACGGAGGTGCGGACGGACTACCAGGCCTACGCCGGGCAGGCGCACCGGGTCGGCGAGATCGAGGTGGCCCGGCTGTTCGAGACGATTCACTCGTTCAAAGCGGCACAGCGGGAGGCCCTGGGGTCGGTCGCGCTGCGGCTGAAGCTCGACCGCGGCAGCCTGCAGGAGCGCGCGCCAGAGCCGCCGAAAGAGGAACGTGAGTACAGCGTGGCCGTCGCGGCGGACGAGGCGGAGGTCGAGCTGGACCTGGCCGACGAGGGCGAGGAGCGCGCGATGCAGTCAGCGGAGCCGGAGCCGGTCGCGGGGGACGAGGGCACGGATATCGAGTACCGGACGGTGTACGTGCCGAAGTCGTCGCGCAAGGGGAAGGCGGGCGCGCAGGAGCTGGAGCGGCAGCTGAACCAGCTGGCGGCCGAGGGCTGGGTGCTCGCCCACGCGATCGGCGCGCAGCTGATCTTCGAGCGCTGACATCGCCCCGGGGAGCGGCGGCAGCGGAGCCGCCGGGCGCCGTCCCCGCCCGCCCTCACGCGTCAGAACACGCGCCGGTAGAGCGAGCAGCCGCGGCAGACATCCGGCGGCTCGTCGCTTTCGAGCCGCGCGCGGAAATCGCCGTACGCGTCGCCGCCCCATATCTCGCCGAACGGCGTCTCGTTCACATCGCCCAGCGATATGCGATCGCTGCCCATCACCATGCAGCACGGCTGCACCGACCCGCCGTGCGTGACGTAGGTCGACCGCCACGGCCAGTCGCATCCCCGTCGCACCGCAGCGCCGGCATCGCCGCTCTGCGGATCGGGCTCCTCCAGACGCGGCAAGCGCAGCTCGCAGCCCACCTCCTCCGCGGCCGCCTCGGCCTCGGTGAACGCCGCACGGGCGGTGGCGTGGTCGCTGCCGGTCCACAGCGCCTGCTCGGATGCGAACCGCCGGATGTCCGCGTAGCTGCCCGACGGGTCGGTGTCATCGAACGAGTGCGAGAGGTTCTGTACCCGCACCCTGGGGACGCCCCACCGGGCGGCGAGCCGAACGAGATCCGGCAGCTCGTGGATGTTGCGCCGCATCGCAACGAACACGATCGAAACGTCGGGCCCTGCGCCGTGCCGTTCGACCGCCCGCATGAGCGCGGGCACGTGCCGCTCCAACCGGTCGAACCGCGCGCCGCCGCGGATCGACTCGTAGGTCTCTGCGACCGCCCCGTCCACCGAGACGCACAGCCACGCGAGCCCCGAGGCGACCAGCTGCTCAGATCGGTCGGGGGTCAGCAGCTGGCCGTTGCTGTTGAACCCGACGGCGATCCCGCGCTCGGACGCATACGCGATCATGTCCATGATGCCCGGGGCGAGCAGCGGCTCGCCCAGGCCCTGCAGGGTGACCCGCTCGAGCTCCGGGAGCCCGTCGATCAGGCGGCGGAACACCTCGAACGACATCGAACCCTCGCGCTTGCCCACCTTGGGCCGGTAGCTGACCAGGCACATCGTGCATGCCAGGTTGCACGCGGCCGTCACCTCGAGTTGCAGCTCGCGCGGTGGCGCGGGCGCGGCCGTACCGACCATTGGGGTCATGCCCCGCCTGTTCCCTCGGATACCCGCTGAAAAACGGGTATGTCGAGCGCATGTCCAGAGCTCAGCAGTCGGCCGCGCCGCCGGCGGGCCTCGTCCACGTCCCCGACCTGCTCACACCCGAGCAGCACGACGACGCGGTCGCCGGTCTCGAGCGGCTCGAGATGCACGAGCTGCGGATGCGCGGACAGCTCGCCCGCCGCACGGTCCGCCACTTCGGCTGGGACTACGGCTACGACTCATGGACGCTCGTCCCGGCGGAGCCGCTGCCGGGCTTCCTCGAGCCGCTCCGCGCGGCCGCGGCCGCGGTGGCGGGGCTCGACCAGGCCGCGCTCGAGCAGGCGCTGGTGACGTCGTATCCGCCCGGCGCCACCATCGGGTGGCACCGCGACGCTCCGATGTTCGGCACGGTCGCCGGCATCTCGCTGCTGGCGGCATGCCGCATGCGCTTCCAGCGTGGCACCGGCCCCGACCGCGAGGTGTACGAGATCGCGCTCGAGCCGCGATCGGGATACGTCCTTGCGGGCGAGGCGCGGACGCGCTGGCAGCACAGCATCCCGGCGGTCAAGGAGCCGCGCTGGTCGGTGACCTTCCGCACGCTCCGCAACCCCGGTCGCTGGCGGCGCGAGCTTCCCGCCGGCGGCGTGTGAGCGCACGGCCGGCCTTACACCTGCCTTACAAATCCCTCGCCCGGGTGGCGGGCGACCGCCCCTTCTGGACGACATGTTCCGTATGCGCATGGGTCCGCTCCGACGGCTGCTTGGTGGTGTGCTCGCGACGATCGCGGTGCTCGCGGCCGTGCCTGCCGGTGCGGCCGCGTCCGGCCCGATCCAGTCCGGCCTCGGCACCCCCACGTCCGTGCGCACGCTCAGGCCGGGCGTCACTCTGACCGTCTACACGGTCAAGCTGCTCGACGCCGGGGTTCTCCGGACGGAGCACCTCTACAAGGTGGCGTGGACGATCGGCAACGCCCATGTCCAGCTGCGCTCGGCGCTCATGGGCGCGACGTACAGCGACGACTCGTCAATCCGCCTCAATCGCATCTCGAGCTGGTGGGCTGCGACCGGAAACGACACGTCGATGACGGCGGCGATCAACGGCGACTTCTTCGCAGACTCGTGGCAGCACAACGGCGCCGGCATCCCCAGCGGCCTGCTGGTGCGCGGGCGGACGATCCACAGCTTCGGCTGGGGCGGCCCCGCGGTGGGATATCGGCCCGCCGGCGACATGGTGATGGGCAGGCCGACCGTGTACCCGACCGCGATCTCGCTGCCCGGCGGCAAGAGCGCGACGATCGGGGCGTTCAACTCCCTGTCGGCGAACGGCGTGACCATCCACTCCGACCAGGTGGCGGCATACGTCAACTCCGGGGCGGCGGTCACGGTGCCCAGCGGCTACGCCGGCTACGTCGTCCCGTCCACGATCCTTCGCGGCACCCTGCGGGGCACCCGCGGCGGCTACTCGTTCGCCAGTGGAGCGAACGTGAAGGAGACCGTGACCGGGTTCCGCTTCGCCGTTCCCGGGATGACACACGGCACCGCGTCGATGCCCACGAGCCAGCCGGCCGCCTGCCCGACCGGCACCTGCGCCGCCGGCGTCTCCGTGACCGTGCCGTCCAACGGCGTGGTGCTCCTGGCCAAGGCGGGCGGCGTCGCCGCCGCCGGCCTCTCCGCGCGTGCCGCGACCAGCTCCCCGCTCAACGTGGCGACCGATCCGGCGGCGTGGGCGCAGGTGGACGACGTGATGGGCGGAAAGCCGCAGCTCGTCTCCGGCGGCAGCCCGATCATGCAGCGCCCCTCCTACGTCGACTCCTGGCAGTGGGACAACTCGCACTGGCGGCCGGCCGTGGTTCGCGCGTCGAACGGCCAGGGCTGGCTGCTGGTCGTGGGCGGCAGCAACGGCGTCGGCGTCAAGGGGCTGACCTTCGCCAAGATGCTCGTCCAGCTGGGCGCCAAGGACGCGATGGGATTCGACAACAACTCGTCGACGGAGCTGTTCCGGCGGGGGGCGACCCCGATCACGGCCTACGGGTACGAGCGGGACATCCCGAGCGCCACGTACCTCGCCTACAACTGAAGCTCGCGGCGCGCCGGGGTGGCGAGGGGGATCATCTACAGTTGGCGGCGTGACCACCGAGCCGCAACCCGTGGGCTGGGGACGTGCGGTGTTCGTGAGTGCCGCGCTGCTGGCGCTGCTGCTGGTGATCGAGGTGCTGGCCGCGGTGCCGCTGCTGGAGAAGCACATCTCGCTGGCGGCCGGGGTCATCTCGGCGGTGGTCGTCGCCGGGTCGGTCGCTCTGCTGCTCCCGCTCTGCTTCGAGCTGGCCTTCGCGAACCGCCTCCGTGACCCGGCTTCGCTGGGCGCGGCGCGTCCGGTGCGCTGGATCTCCGGCATCGCGATCTTCCTGCCGGTCGCATACGTCGCGCTCCTGGCCGCGAGCGCCCTCACGGACCTGCTGAACCTTCCCGGGGACAACGAGATCCCGAGCGGCGGATCGTCAGCCGGCTACAAGATCGCGCTGTTCACCCTTGCGGTGGTCGTCGCGCCGTGGACGGAGGAGACGATGATCCGGGGCTTTCTCTTCTCCGGGCTCGACCGGCGGTTCGGGTTCTGGCCGGCGGCGGTCGCGTCGGGCGCGGTCTGGGCGAGCATCCACCTGGTGTGGGGCGTGCTGATCATCTTCACCGCCGAGGGCGTGGTGCTCGCGTGGCTGCGCGCGCGCACCGGCTCCATCCTTCCCGGCGTCGGCATCCACGGGGTCTGGAACACGATTGCGGCGGCGGCCACGGGTGGCGGGTGGTTTCCCCTGCCCTTGCTCGCGCTGTTGCTCGCGACGGTGATCCTGGCCGCCCGGCGGCTTCCGCCCGCGCCCGTCCGGGTGACGGCGTGAGCGCCTCGCTCACGGAGCGGTTCCCGCCGCCCGCCATCATGGGGGTCATCAACGTGACCCCGGACTCGTTTTCGGACGGGGGCGACCACCTGCGGCCCGAGGCGGCCATCGCGTACGGGCTGGAGCTGGAGCGCGCGGGGGCCGACATCATCGACATCGGCGGAGAGTCGACCCGCCCCGGCGCCGATCCGGTCACCCTCGACCGCGAGCTGGCCCGCGTGATCCCGGTGATCGAGGGGCTGCGCGAGCGCAGCGGTGTGCCGATCTCGATCGACACGATGAAGTCGGAGGTGGCCCGGCGCGCCCTTGCCGCGGGCGCCGACTTCGTCAACGACGTGACCGCGCTGCGCCATGACCCGGCGATGGCGGGCGTGATCGCGGAGGCCGGGGTCCCCGTCTGCCTGATGCACATGCAGGGCACGCCGCGCACGATGCAGGACAACCCCCAGTACGCGGACGTGGTCGCGGAGGTGTCGGAGTTCCTGGTCGCGCGCGCCGCGTACGCCGAGGCGGAGGGCATCGAGCCCACGCTGATCTGCATCGACCCCGGGATCGGGTTCGGCAAGACGATCGAGCACAACCTCACCCTGCTGCGGGATCTCGAGCGGATCGGCGGGCTGGGGTACCCGGTGCTGGTGGCGCTCTCCCGCAAGCGGTTCCTCGGCCAGATCACCGGCCAGGCGGAGAAGCAGCGGGTCGCCGGCACGGTGGCCGCGAACCTCGAGGCCTACCGGCGGGGCGGGTGGATGTTCCGCGTGCACGACGTCGGCCCCAACCGCGAGGCGCTGCTGGTTGCCGCCGCCGTCGCGCGGGGGCGGCCGTGAACGGCCCCGTGATCGAGATCGCGGGGCTCGAGGTGTTCGCGCACCACGGGGTGCACGACTTCGAGCGGCGCGACGGCCAGCCGTTCCTGTTCGACGTCCGGCTGGTGGGGCCGCCGGAGGCCGAGCTCAGCGACCGGCTCGAGGACACGCTCGACTACGGCGCGGTGAGCGACCGGGTCGTGGAGCTGGCGACCGGCGGCCCGTACAACGTGCTCGAGCGGCTGGCGGCGGTGATCGCAGACGACCTGCTCGCGCGCTTCCCCGCGTCGGCGGTGACCGTGACGGTGCACAAGCCGAAGGCGCCGATCGGACACCCCTTCAGCGACGTTCGCGTCACGGTGCACCGGTCGCGCGATGAGTGATCGCACGTCGGCGAACGCCTGACCGGACGCAGGCCCGGTTGCCGTTCGCGGCACGCGGGCGGCACGAGCCGGTGAGGTGGGTGGCCTTTCCCCACCCACCCGGCGCCCGTATAACAGTGGATATGGAGCAACTGCGCGTTGTCGTCGTCGACGATCATCCGATCTACCGCCGCGGGCTGGTCGGCGTGCTCGAATCGGGCGGCCTCGCCGTCGTCGGCGTGGCGGAGGGGGTGGAGGAGGCGCTCGCGGTGGTCGATGCGACGCTCCCCGATGCCGTTCTCAGCGACCTCTATCTGACCGACGGCAGCGGCATCGCGCTGGTGCGGCGCCTGGCCGCGCGCCATCCCGGGATCCGGGTGGTCGTGCTCACCGTCTCGCACGACCCCAACGAGATGCTCGCGGCCGTCCGCGCGGGCGCCGACGGCTTTCTCTGCAAGGATCAGGCGCCCGACCGGCTGGTGCGCGCCCTGGCCGGCGTGTTCGACGGCGAGGCGGCGCTCTCACGGGCGATGGCCGGCCACCTCGTTCGCGACGTGCGCGAGGGGCAGAGGCGCATCGCGCTCGCTTCCCACTTCCCCCATCGAGAGCGGCTGACGCCCCGACAGCTCGAGATCCTGCAGCTGATCGCCGCCGGCAACAGCACGTCCGAGATCGCGGCCCACCTGTGCCTGTCGCCGGAGACCGTCCGCTGGCACGTCAAGTCGATCCTGCGCAAGCTGCGCGCGAAGAACCGAGCCGAGGCAGCGGCGACGCTGCGCGAGATCGCCGTCTAGCTAGCGGCGGCCGGTCATGGCCAGCTCGGCCGCGTTGCGCATCGTCCACAGGGTGACGACGGCGCAGTACGTGATCGTCGTGCAGGCGAGGGTGATGGCTGCCGCGCGACCTGTGGCGCCATGAAGCACCATGGCGATGCCGAGCAGGGCCGGGCGGAGCAGCACGAAGGCCACGAGACCGGTCACCCCGAGGTGAATCGCGGTGCGCCGCAGATCCCCGGGGCGCAGGCTTGGGTACCGTGCGTCGAACCACGCGGCCAATGCGGCAGGGCAGACGAGCAGCACGATGGTCAGTTCCATGAGGGTCGACATGGCACCTTCCTTGAAAGGATCTGGGAGCACCGGAGCCGCCAACGCAGGAAATCGACCCGGTTCCTCCTGCATCGGCCGATTGTGAGGAAAACATTATGGAAATGTCATCAAGTCCACCCTTCCGGGGGAACCGGGCGTACGTCGGTCTGGGGAGCAACCTGGGCGATCCGGCCGAGACGCTGCGGGCCGCCACCGCGCGGCTGGCCGGCCTTGGCGCCGTCCTGGCTGCGTCGCCGGTGTACGAGACGGATCCCGTCGGGCTCGAGGATCAGCCGGCCTTCCTGAACGCGGTGGTGCTGATCAGTACGACGCTGGCGCCGCTGGACCTGCTCGACCGGCTGCTCGCCATCGAAGCCGAGTTCCTGCGAGAGCGGACCGTGCGGTGGGGGCCGCGCACGCTCGACCTCGACCTGCTCTGGTACGAGGACGTCGAGATGGACACCGAGCGGCTGATGCTCCCGCACCCTCGGGCGCATGAGCGCGAGTTCGTGCTGCGGCCGCTGGCCGACATCGCGCCCGATCTCCAGCTGGGTGGCTCCACCGTGCACGCCCTGCTCCACGCGCTGCCCGGGCAGGGGGTTCGCAGCACCGCGCTGGCGCTTCGCTGAGCTCGTGCAGGGGTGTCTCGAGGCGTAGACTTCACGCCATGTCTCACATCGACGATCTCGAGGAATACGACGCCGAGCTCGAGCTGCGCCTGAAGCGCGAGTACGCCACCGTGTTCGGCCTGTTCAAGTACTGCGTGCTGACCGCCGAGGCGACGTACCTCTGCAACGAGTTCACGATCGAGCGCAACGACCAGGCCGCCTACCCGTTCGCCCGCCTGCTGATGACGGACGTGTGGGTGTGGGACAAGAGCCGGCCGACGCGGATCATCCCCCGCACCGAGGTGCACACGACGCAGGACGTCACGATCGAGGAGCTGAAGACCGAGGACGACGTCGAGACGACGCTTCCCCGCGGCTTCGAGCTGACGGACGACTGACGTGACGACGCGTGCGCGGCGTGGTCCCCGATCGCCCAGGCCGCACGACGGCGCGGGGCCGATCATCTAGGCGTGCTGCTCGCGATCGACGTCGGCAACACCCAGACCGTCGTCGGGCTCTACGACGGCGACAGTCTGGCCGACCACTGGCGCATTGCCAGCGTCCGCTCACAGACCGCGGATGAGCTCGCCGTCGAGCTGCAGGGCCTGCTCGCCGTGCGTGGGCGCGGATTCGGCGACGTGTCGGCGACGGTCGCGTCGAGCGGCGTGCCGCAGCTGGCTGAGGCGCTGCGCCAGGCGGCCCGCGTGCACCTCGGCCATGAGGCGCTGCTGGTGGGGCCGGATGTGGACACCGGGCTTGAGCTGCGGGTCGACAACCCGTCCGAGGTGGGGCCGGACCGGGTCGCGAACTCGGTGGCGGCACTCGCCCTGCAGCCCGGTCCGCTGGTGGTCGTCGACTTCGGGACGGCGATCAACTTCGACGCCGTGTCCGCCGACGGCGCGTTCCTCGGCGGCGCCATCGCGCCTGGGCTGCAGGTCGCCGTGGAGGCGCTGGGCGACCGGGCCGCGCGGCTGTTTCAGATCGAGCTGCGGGCGCCCGAGCGGGCGATCGGGCGCACCACCGCGGAGAACATGCAGTCTGGGGCGATCTTCGGCTACGCGGGGCTCGTCGACGGGATCGTCAGGCGGTTCCGGGCCGAGCTCGGCGGTGAGGCGGCGGTGATTGCGACCGGTGGCCTGGCGGCCGTCGTCGCGCCGCACTGCGAGACGGTCGACCGCGTCGAGCCGTGGCTGACGCTCGAGGGGTTGCGGTTGATCTGGGAGCGCGCGGGCCGTCCGGCCTGAAGCTCAGCCGGTCGCCACCATCTCGGCGTCGTTGCGGCCTTCCGAGGCCACGGTCGCCCCCACGGCGATCAGCTCCGCGCCCTCCGGGCCCGCCTCGAAACGGCGGGTGGCGTGCGGCGCCACGCGCAGGGCGTCGAGCGACCGCAGCTCGACACGCTCGCCGTCGAGGTCGGCGACCGCCGTGCCGGACAGCACGACGTAGATCTCCTCCTGCGCGCCGTGGCGGTGTGCAAACGGCTGGGATGCTCCGGGCCGCATCCGGTAGAACGCGAGCCCGAGCTGCGACGCGTCGAGCGGCCGCGTCGCGAACCGCGCCTCGTGCACCTCGCCGAGCCCGAACTCCGGCGCGGAGTCCTTCACCTGCTCGAGGTTCACCCTGGTGTATCCGCTCATCGCCGGTCAGCCCCCTCCGTAGATCGAGATCGGCAGGTCGAGGGTACGGTCGCTCTCGGCGTCCGGCAGCAGCTCGAGCTCCCGCTCCGCCTCGGCCAGCAGCGGCATGGCCTCGGGGCACGCGTCGAGCAGCATCGCCTCGGCCAGCTCGACCGACGGCGCCTGTGTGACCGCCACGCGCAGCTCCTTGGCGCCCTCCTGGCCGCGCAGGTACCAGCCGTAGAACTTGCGCAGGAACCCGACGGAGCGCTCCTCGCCCATCTCGCGCACAACCTCGCGCATGAACCGGACCAGCTCCGCGATCACCTCCCGGCGCTCCGGATCCCGCCGCTCGCCGTCGGCCATCTCACGCAACGTCCATGGGCGGCCCTGCGCGCCGCGGCCGACCATGACGGCCGCTGCGCCCGTCTCGTCCAGCACGCGCTCGGCGCCCGGGTGGTCGGTGATGTCGCCCGATGCCATCACCGGCACCGAGACCCTGTCGACCAGCTCCGCGGTGAGCGTGTGGTCGGCCTGGCCGGTGTACATCTGCTGGGCGCTGCGGGGGTGGAGCGTCAGTGCCGCGACCCCCACCGCCTCCAGCTTGGGACCGAGGTCGAGCGCTGCGCGGGAGCCATTCCGCACGCCGCGGCGCATCTTCACGGTGACGGGCACGTCGACCGCGTCCACCACGGCGCCGGCGAGGCTGCACGCGAGGTCGTGATCCTCGAGCGCGCTTGCGCCCGCACCGGTCTTCGTGACCTTGCGCACGGGGCAGCCGAAGTTGATGTCGACGATGTCGGCGCCCGCGTCGACGACCATGCGCGCCGCCTCGGCCATCCGCTCCGGCTCCGACCCGAAGATCTGCACCGCCAGCGGGTGCTCGTCGCGGGCGATCCGCAGATAGCCGAGCGTGCGCTCGTTCCCGTACGAGAGCCCGCATGACGAGACCATCTCGCTGCAGACCAGGCCGGCGCCGAACCGCCGTCCCTGCCGCCGGAACGCCTGAACGGACACGCCGGCCATGGGCGCCAGCACGATGCGCGACGGGATCTCGACGTCGCGGATCCGCCACCGGGAGGAGAGCTCGGCCATGCGGCGAAGGGTACCCGAGCCCGATGGTCGTGCCGGTTGTCACGCAATGTTTGACGGGATATCGCGGCGACGGGTAGAATCCGGCGTTCCGCGGTGTCGGCCGGGTTAAACCGCTGCAAAATGGCGGTTTCCGGTGGGCGCCGCGTATGCACGTAGACATGCGGTCCGGCACGGGCCGCAGACAGCCAACGCAGAGGAATGTGTCGTGGAGAAGGATGTCATCCTCACCCAGAGCGGCTTCGAGAAGCTGAAGGCGACGATCGAGGAGTTGGAGACGGTCAAGCGGCGAGAGGTCGCGGACCGCATCAAGGCTGCGCGCGAGTTCGGCGACATCTCGGAGAACTCGGAGTACGACGACGCCAAGAACGAGCAGGCGCTGCTGGAGAACCGGATCGCGCGGCTGAAGGAACAGCTGCGCGCCGCCCGCGTGATCGACACGAGCGACATCCCGAAGGATGTCGTGTCGATCGGCTCCAAGGTCAAGGTCAAGTACGTCGACGACGGCGAGACCGACGAGTACGAGATCGTCGGCTCCGCTGAGGCCGATCCGGCGAACAACCGGCTCTCGAACGAGTCGCCCGTCGGCCAGGCGGTGCTCGGCCACAAGAAGGGCGACGTCGTCGAGGTGGCCGCACCGAGCGGCTCCATCAAGCTCCAGATCGTCAGCATCAAGGCGGCCTGATCCCGGCGTAGACTGCGCGCCCGATGACCGAGCCGCAGGACGCCGACCACCACGACGCAGAGCAGCAGATCCGCAGCGACCGCCTCGCGAAGGTGGACGCCGTCCGAGCGAGCGGCGCGGAGCCGTACCCGGCGCGCTTTGAGGGGCGCGCGGCGATCGCCGACCTGCGGACGCGCTACTCCGACATCGAGGCCGGCTCCGAGACCGGCGATCGCGTCCGCGTCGCCGGCCGGATCATGGGCCGGCGCGGTCACGGGAAGGCCCAGTTCCTCGACCTCGACGACGGCCGCGCCCGCATCCAGCTGCACGCGACGGCGGACACGACGCCCGGCTACGACGGCTTCGGGGAGCTCGACCTCGGCGACGTGGTGGGCGTGGAAGGCGAGGTCTTCAGCAGCCGGCGGGGCGAGCTGTCCGTTCGCGTCGAGGGCTGGCAGCTGCTCGCCAAGTGCCTGCGGCCGCTGCCCGAGAAGTGGCACGGGCTGACCGACACGGAGCTGCGCTACCGGCACCGCTACGTCGACCTGATCACCAGCGAGGAGTCGCGCCGCGACGCCGTCGCACGGTCGCGGGCGGTCACGGCGATCCGCACCGCGCTCGACGAGGCCGGGTTCGTCGAGGTCGAGACGCCGGTGCTCCAGCCGATCTACGGCGGCGGCGCGGCGAAGCCGTTCACGACCGAGTCGAACGAGTACGAGCGCACGCTGTACCTGCGGATCGCCACCGAGCTCTACCTGAAGCGGCTGATCGTCGGCGGCCTCGACCGCGTCTACGAGCTGGGCAAGGACTTCCGGAACGAGAGCGTCAGCTTCAAGCACAGCCCCGAGTTCACGATGCTCGAGTGGTACCAGGCCTACGCCGACTACCGCGACGGGATGGAGCTGGTGGAGCAGGTGGTGTCTCGCGCGGGTGCGGCGGCCGGCTGTGAGATCGACCTGTCGCCGCCGTGGCCGAGGCGGACGCTGCGCGAGGCGATCGTCGAGGACGCGGGCATCGACCCGCTCGAAGATCGTGACCGCGACCGCCTCGTCCGGTTCATGCAGGACAAGGGCATGGACACCTCCGGCGACCACACGTGGGCCAACGCCGTCGACCACCTGCTCGGGCACTTCGTCGAGGCGCGGACGACCACGCCGGTCTTCATCGTCGACTACCCGGTCGAGCTGTCGCCGTTTTCGAAGCGCAAGGCCGACGACCCGACGCTGGTGGAGCGGTTCGAGCCCCTGTGCAACGGGATGGAGCTCGGCAACGGCTACAGCGAGCTGAACGATCCGGTCGAACAGCGCGCGCGCTTCGAGGAGCAGCGGCGGGCGGCGGCGATGGGCGACGAGGAGACGCAGCCGATGGACGAGGACTACCTGCTCGCGCTGGAGTACGGGATGCCGCCGACGTGCGGGGTCGGGATCGGCGTCGACCGGCTGATGATGGTGCTGTTGAACAAGCCGTCGATCCGCGAGGTGATCCTGTTCCCGGCGATGCGTCCGCGGGGATGAAAAAAACGTGCCAGGCACCTTTTTCTCACCGCGCCGGCGCCCTCCCGGCACGGCCGAGCTGCTCTGACGTCTCTGTGCCGCGCTGTTCGGGCTCCCGCTCGCCGGCGTCTCGGCGGCCGCGCTGGTCGTGACCGGCATCGCGATGGCCGCGGGGGCCGATCCGGCCGGTGGCTGCGGCGGCGGCTGAGACCGCCCGGCGTCCCGGCGAAACTGCCCCTCAAGACGCGTTCCGGAACCGCCGAATACACGGCCACAAACCGGCCGGCGCGAGAATGGCGTGGCAGGACCGGGTGATATACTGGCCCCTGTCTACCTCCCCGGACGGACCGTCAGACAGATCGTGCTGCAAGCACGCGACTTGACGGGCCGCGGTCGGGGCATTTCACATCAGCTTCATCCAACGACGAGCGACAGGAAAGGGGGCACGAGATGTTCGAACGGTTCACGGAGCGTGCCCGGCAGGTCGTCGTCCTGGCCCAGGACGAGGCCCGCACGCTCAAGCACAACTACATCGGCACCGAGCACATCCTGCTTGGCCTCCTGCGTGAGGAGGAGGGCCTCGCGGCACGTGTTCTCGAGTCGCTCGACATCACCGTGGAAGAGGTACGCGCGCAGGTCGCCCGCATCGTCGGCCAGGGCGATGAGGTGACGACCGGTCAGATCCCGTTCACACCCCGCGCCAAGAAGGTGCTCGAGCTGGCGCTGCGCGAAGCGCTGTCGCTGGGGCACAACTACATCGGTACCGAGCACATCCTGCTCGGCCTCGTCCGCGAGAACGAGGGGGTTGCCGCGCGCATCCTGCTCGACTTCGACGCCGACGCCGAGAAGATCCGAAACGAGATCATCCGCATGCTGTCCGGCCCCGGCCGCCGCACGCAGGGCGCCGGCACCTCCGGCGAGAAGGGGCAGAAGAGCTCCAAGCTGCTCGACCAGTTCGGCCGCAACCTGACCAAGCTGGCCACCGAGGGCAAGCTCGACCCGGTCGTCGGCCGCCAGAACGAGATCGAGCGCGTCATGCAGATCCTCTCCCGGCGCACCAAGAACAACCCGGTGCTGATCGGCGAGCCCGGCGTCGGCAAGACCGCCGTCGTCGAGGGCCTGGCACAGCGCATCTCGGGCAACCAGGTTCCCGAGCTGCTCAAGGGCAAGCAGATCTACACGCTGGATCTCGCCGCCCTGGTCGCGGGCTCCAAGTACCGCGGCGAGTTCGAGGAGCGGCTGAAGAAGGTCATGAAGGAGATCGCCCAGCGCGGCGACATCATCCTGTTCATCGACGAGCTCCACAACCTGGTCGGCGCGGGCGCGGCCGAGGGCGCGATCGACGCGGCCTCGATCCTGAAGCCGGCGCTGGCGCGCGGCGAGCTGCAGACGATCGGCGCAACCACGCTCGACGAGTACCGCAAGTACCTCGAGCGCGACTCCGCGCTGGAGCGCCGCTTCCAGCAGATCAAGGTGGAGGAGCCGTCGATCGACGACACCGTGCAGATCCTGCGCGGGCTGCGCGACCGCTACGAGGCGCACCACCGCGTCCGCATCACGGACGAGGCGCTGCAGGCGGCCGCCGAGCTGTCCGACCGCTACATCCAGGAGCGGCAGCTGCCCGACAAGGCGATCGACCTGATCGACGAGGCCGCGTCGCGCATGCGCATCAAGCTGATGACGGCGCCTCCGGTGCACAAGGAGCTCGACGAGGAGATCGAGACCGTGCGCAAGGAGAAGGAGGCGGCGATCGAGGCGCAGGAGTTCGAGAAGGCAGCGAACCTTCGCGATACCGAGCGCAAGCTGACGCTGAAGAAGCGCGAGATGGAGGACAACTGGAAGTCCTCGGGAGAGGCCGACCAGGCGCAGATCGCCGAGGAAGAGATCGCCGACATCGTCTCGATGTGGACGGGCATCCCGGTCTTCAAGCTGACCGAGGCGGAGTCGCAGCGCCTGATCCGCATGGAGGAGGAGCTGCACAAGCGCGTCATCGGCCAGGACGTGGCGATCGAGGCCGTGTCCAAGGCGATCCGCCGTGCCCGCGCGGGCATCAAGGATCCCAAGCGGCCGACCGGCTCGTTCATCTTCCTCGGCCCCTCGGGCGTCGGCAAGACCGAGCTGGCACGCACGCTGGCGGAGTTCCTGTTCGGCGACGAGGACGCGATGATCCAGGTCGACATGTCGGAGTACATGGAGAAGCATGCCGTGTCCCGGCTGGTCGGCTCGCCTCCTGGCTACGTCGGGTACGACGAGGGTGGGCAGCTGACCGAGGCCGTTCGCCGCAAGCCGTACTCGGTGGTGCTGCTGGACGAGATCGAGAAGGCGCACCCGGACGTGTTCAACATCCTCCTGCAGATGCTGGAGGAGGGCCGCCTGACCGACGCGCAGGGCCGGCACGTGGACTTCAAGAACACGATCGTGATCATGACCTCGAACATCGGGGCGGGCGCGATCGCGAAGAACACGACCCTGGGCTTCAGCGTCGGCGAGGACGAGACCGGCGTGTCCTACGACGACATGAAGAACCGGATCATGGGCGAGCTGAAGAAGGTGTTCCGCCCAGAGCTGCTGAACCGCATCGACGAGGTGATCGTCTTCCACAAGCTCTCGAAGGACGAGATCAAGCAGATCGTCGACCAGCTGATGAAGCGGCTGCGGGAGCAGATGAAGGTGCACGAGGTGTCGATCGAGCTGACCGACTCGGCCAAGGAGTTCATGGTCGACAAGGGCTACGACCCGACCATGGGCGCCCGGCCCTTGCGGCGGGCGATCCAGCGCTGGATCGAGGATCCGCTGGCGGACTTCGTGCTGGCCCGGAACCTGCGGCCCGGCTCGACGGTGCTCGTCGACCACCAGGAGGGCGAAGAGGAAGTCGTTCTGCAGCTGATCGATCCGGTCGACGTGCCGGACGCGCCTCCGGCCGACCTGGTGCGGGCTGACGGCCCGGCCTCCGAGCGGGACGGCGACGACACCACCGGGGAGCACGACTCGCCGGCCGAGTAACGGTTCCGGAAGCGAACGCACACGAGAGGGCGTCCCCGACGGGGCGCCCTCTCGTCGTTAACATGCAGGCCGATGTCCGATCGAGCCGCGTCGTGATCTCCGTCGCCGACCGCATCCGCCGGCACCTCGACCAGCTCTCGCCGAACGACCGGCGCATCGCCCACCACCTGCTCGACCATCCCGCACAGGCGCCGTTCGAGACAGCGGAGTCGCTGGGGGCGCAGACCGGCGTCAGCAAGGCGGCGGTGGTGCGGTTCTCAAACCGGGTCGGGTTCGCCGGGTTCGCCGAGCTGCATGAGGCGCTGCGCGACGAGGCGGTGGCGCGGCTCTCCGTCGTGCGCGACGGCGATGGCCGGGGCGACATGGTGGACGCGGTGGCGGTGCGCGCACGTGCCGACCTCGAGGCGCTGCGGGGCGCGCTCGACCGGGAGCAGTTCGCCGCGGCGGTCGCGCTCCTGCGGAGGGGCAACGGCAAGATCGGGATCTTCGGGCACCGCAAGTCCGCGGCGCTCGCCGAGTACGCGTACTACCTGCTGAACCCGCTGCTCTCCAACACCTGGCCGATCGCTGCCGGTGAGCCCGGCATCGCCGATCAGCTGATCGACCTCGAGCCCGGCGACCGGCTGATCGCCTTCACGTTCCGGCGCTACGCGCGGGTGACCAAGCAGGTGATCTCGAGCTTCCACGAGGCGGGCGCACCGGTGGTGCTGATCACGGACGATCCGATGGCGCCGGGGGCTGACCTGGCGACGCACGTACTGGCATGCGCGCCGGCCGAGGCGGGCGAGTTCGACACCGCCGCGCCTGGGATCGTGCTGATCGAGGCGCTGGCGGCTGCGATCGCGGCGCGACCGGGCCGCGCGGACAAGCGGCGCGACCTGGCCGAGCGGCTGTGGAAGCAGTTCGGCACCTACTAGGTGTACCGTCTGCCACATGAGTGAAGAACCGCTGAACGAGCCGAGCGGCATGCACCAGCCGGTGCAGCCGCCGCGTCCCAAGCGTCCGCTCGGCGAGCGGCTGCGGGAGTGGTGGCGCCGCATTTCGGGCAGGTAGCCCCGCAGCCCGCCGCCCCGTCCCGCAACGGCGACGTCACGGTCGTCGTGTCGAGTTCCACCTCGTCGTGGCCGCACAGAACCGTGACGCCGTGGTCACACCCACCCGGGCGGTGTCCGACTCCAACAATTGGGGGTCGGCGAGCGACCGGCCAACCAGGCCGATCCGATGTCACGGAGGTGTGACGACGGACGCCCGCCCGCGGGGTCGGGGTTGGTCACCGCCGCGGGGGGTGTGACCGCTCTGTTGCGGGGGCGTGACTCACACACCGCTCACAATCCGTAACAAACGTTTCGCAACTTGCATCTGTCCGACTCATATGGTTCACTACCCGCTTGCGGACGGACCGGACAGCCCAGCCCGAGCACGACGCCTGCGCGCTTGCCGCGGTCGTGGCCCGAGATGGCCGCGCGTCCGCCTGGCCGCTCCGCCATGCCGTCTCCGCCCTGGAGCGCATGGCCCACCGCGCCGGGGGCATCGGCGGCGAGGGAGACGGGTGCGGAGTGCAGGTCGACATCCCGCGGCGGCTGTGGCGCGACCGCCTTCGCAGCGACGTGGTCGACGCCCGGGACTTTGCCGTCGCGCACCTCGCGGGCGACGACCCGGAAGCCGCCCTCCATGCCACCGGGCTGGAGCTGCTGTCGCTGATCGAGCAGGACGTCCACCTGTCGGCGCTCGGCCCGGACGGCCGCGACGGCACCCCGGTGCTGTGGCAGGCGGCCCTCCGCGTTCCGGCCGACCGGTCGCTGCTCCAGGCGTGGCTCAAGCTCGAGCGCGAGGGCATCCACGTGGCCTCCCTGTCGCGGAGCAGCTGCGTGTACAAGGCGCTCGGCGACCCCGCGACGCTGTCCGGCTTCGCCCGCGACCTGCAGCATCCGCTGTTCGCCACGCGGGTGGCGGTCGCCCACAGCCGGTACTCCACCAACACGCTGCCCGCGTTCGAGCGCGTGCAGCCGTTCGGCCGGATCGCCCACAACGGCGAGATCAACACCATCCGGCGGCTGCGGCTCGAGCTGCCCGGCCTCGGCGCCGATCCGCTCGACGGCGCCAGCGACACGCAGGACCTCGACCTCCTGATCGGCCTGCTGCTCGACCGCGGCGTCGCGCTGGACGAGGTGCTCGCGATGCTGCTGCCGCCCGTGCGCCCGGCGCGCCGCCTCGAGCGGTATCACCGAGCGGTGATCGGCCCGGTCGCCCAGGGACCGGCCGCGCTGCTCGCCCGAAGCGGCGACGTCCTCTGCGGCGCCGTCGACCGCCTCGGCCTGCGCCCGCTGTGGCGGATGCGGACGCCCGGCGAGCTGTGGCTGTCGTCCGAGCCGGGCGTGCTCCACGTCAGCGAGCTCGACGACGACCCGGTTCCGCTTGCGCCGGGCGAGCGCGTGCTCATCGATCTGCGCCGGCCGGCGGGTGCTCGTCAACCCTCCCTCTCGAGCCCCCTGGCCGGCGCGGCGCGCGCCTCCAGGTTCCACCGGCCATCGCTCGGGCAGCCGTCGTTCGCCCCGGTCGAGCCGGCCGGGCACGGGTTCACCCGGGACGACCTCGCCATGGTGGATGCAATGGCGGAGTCCGGAGAGGAGCCGATCGGATCGCTCGGCTACGACGGCCCGCTCGCGGTGTTCGAGGACGGGGCCACGGTGGCCGACCACTTCAAGGAGGAGGTCGCCGTGGTCACGAACCCGGCGATCGACCGCGACCGCGAGCGCGAGCACTTCTCGCTTCGCGTGCTGGCGGGCCGCCGGCCCGTGCCCGGCGCCACGGCGGCGATGTGGCAGCTCGAATCGCCGCTGCTTCCATCGCCCGACGGCATGCCGTGGCATCGGATCGGCCTCACCGCGGACGCCGCCGACCGTGCGCAGGCCGCGGTCCGCGATGGTGCGGCGCTGCTGATGCTCGACGACCGCCTCGCGTCCGAGATCGACCCACATCTCGCCCTCGCGATGGTGATGCGGCGGCTGCGGGAGCGGCGGCTGCACCGCCGCACCTCGGTCGCGCTCGCCTCCGCCGGCCTTCGCAACCTGCACGACATCGCCGTCGCGCTCGGCACGGGCGCCGTCGCCGTCGAGCCGCACGCGCTGTGGTCGCTCGCGGGCGCCGCGCGGTGGCAGCGGCTGCGCCGCGCGCTCGAGAAGGGGCTCGAGAAGGTGCTCTCGACCATGGGAACGCACGAGCTGGCCGGCTACGGCCCGACCTTCGCCTCGATCGGCCTGCATCCCGACATCGCCCGGGAGTTCCCCTGCCCAGCGCTCCTGCCCGGCCGGTCGCACCCGCAACCGGTTGCCCGCGACCGGCCGCGCCAGGTGTTCCGCGTGGCGCCGAAGCTCTGGAAGGCCGCGGGCGCCGTTGCCGACGGGCGCGGAGGCTACGACGCGCTGGCCGGTCAGGCCGCCGCCGTGGAGGCCGAGCACCCGGTTGCGCTCCGCCATCTGCTCGACGTCCGCGCCGTCCCGCAGCCACCCGCCGCCGAGGAGGTCGATCTGCGCGTCGGGGACCACGCGCTGCCGTTCGTGATCAGCGCCATGTCGTTCGGGTCGCAGGGCGAGTCGGCGTTCCGGGCGTACCTGGCCGCGGCGACCCGGCTCGACATCGTCGCGATGAACGGCGAGGGCGGCGAGCTTCCGGAGCTGATCGGCTGGAGCCCGCGCAACCGCGCCCAGCAGGTGGCCAGCGGCCGGTTCGGCGTCAACGCGCGGATGCTCGCGTCCTGCCGGATGATCGAGATCAAGATCGGCCAGGGCGCCAAGCCGGGCGAGGGCGGCCACCTGCCCGGCAGCAAGGTGACGGCCCGCGTCGCGGCGGCGCGCTCGGCGTCGCCCGGCGTCGACCTGATCTCGCCGTCGAACAACCACGACCTCTACTCGATCGAGGACCTTGCGCAGATCGTGGAGGAGCTGCGGGCGAGCAACCGCAACGTGCGCATCGGCGTCAAGGTGCCGGTCGTGAGCGGGATCGGCACGATCGCGGTCGGCATCGCGAAGGCCGGCGCGGACGTGATCACGCTCTCGGGGTACGACGGGGGCACCGGAGCCGCCCGGCGCCACGCTCTGCGCCACGCCGGCCTGCCCGGCGACCTCGGCGTCGTGCTCGCGCACCGCGCGCTCTCCGAGGCCGGGCTCCGCGACGGGGTCGAGCTGTGGGCCGACGGCGGCGTGCGAACGGCCGCGGACGTCCTCAAGCTGATGCTGCTCGGCGCCAACCGGGCCGGGTTCGGCACGATGTCGATGGTGGCGCTCGGGTGCACGATCTGCAGGGCCTGCCAGGCCGATACCTGCCACGTCGGCATTGCGACGCAGATCGAGGGCGAGCACGAGGCGGCCGAGCGCGGGCTCAAGCGCTTCACGGCCGTCGATCCCTCGGACGGCGTGACGCGGCTGTGGCGCTTCTTCGACCAGACTGCGGCCGAGCTGCGCCGCCTGGTGGCCGCGGCAGGTGCGTCGTCCGCGCAGGAGCTGGTGGGCCGCAGCGACCTGCTCGTGCAGGCGCGCGGGAGCGACCGGATCGACCTGGCACCGATGCTCGAGCAGGCCCACCGCGCGCCCTCCCGGCGTCCGGGATGCCGCCGCCCGGCGCTCACCCATGCGCTGGCCGGCCGGCTGCGATCGGCACGCGACCAGGTCGTGCGGCTCCCGGCGGTCGTCTCGGGCAGCGACCGGGCGCTCCTGACCGCGTTCGCACAGACGGCCATGGAGCCCGGGTTCGACTCGCGCGCTGCCGAGCTGGACGTGGCGGCGGGCAGCGTTGCCGGCTCCGGGCTCGCGGCGTTCGCGCCCGCCGGCCTCTCGGTGCGGATCCGCGGCGGCGCGCAGGACGGCGTCGCGAAGGGGGCCTGCGGCGCGCGCGTGGTGGTGCTGCGGGCGCCCGACGCATACGGCGTCCTGCGGGGCGGTACCGTCGGCAAGGGCTTCGCATACGGGGCGCAGCAGGGCCTCCTGATCGTGCAGGGCGAGGCTGACGCGAGGGCTGGGATCCGGCTCTCCGGCGCCGACCTCGTGATCGGCGGTGACCCGCGCTGGCCGGTCGACCGGCGCCCGTCGGCGGCCGCCGCGCAGATCAAGGGATTCGGCTTCGAGTACATGACCGCGGGGAGGGCCGTGGTGCTCGGCGATGTGGGTCCGTGGGCGTTTGCCGGCATGACCGGAGGCGTGGTCTACGTGCGGCACGAGCCCGAGCAGGGACTCGACGAGGCCGCGATCCGGCGGCGGTTCGCCAAGGCGGCGCAGGTGTCGCTTGAGCCGCTCGACTCGATCGGGGAGGCGGACGTTGCGGAGCTGCTGGGCGCGTATGAGGAGGAGCTGCTGCGATCCGGGCAGGCGGCAGAGGCGGGAGCCGTCGCCCGGCTGCGACGCGACGCGCGATGGTGCTTCCGAGCCGTCGTTCCCGTCGGCATGCAGGCCGACCAGGATGTCTCGACCGAGTAGGCCCGGGCCGGTCGTGGAGCGCTCCCGTCGCCGGTCACGCCGCCGCCACGCGATGCGGGGAGGGGCCGGGCGGCGTCCGCGGAGGCTGCCACAATGGTGGGCCCCCATGGCGCGCACGCTGACCACATTCACCTGTACCGCTTGCGGCTTCGACAGCCCTCGCTGGCTCGGACGCTGCACCGCCTGCGGCGAATGGAACACGCTCGTCGAGGAGGTGCGCGACCGCGCTGCGGCGAACGGCAGCCGGCCCGCGGCGCGGCGGACGCCGCGCCCACTGGCCGATGTCGAGGCCGGCGGCGCCCGGCGCATCCCGACCGGAAGCGCCGAGTTCGACCGCGTGCTCGGTGGCGGCCTGGTGTCCGGCTCGCTCGTGCTGGTCGGAGGTGAGCCGGGAGTGGGCAAGAGCTCGCTGCTGTTGCAGGCGCTCGGCGCGATCGGCGCCGCCGGACGCTCGACGCTGCTCGTGTCGGGGGAGGAGTCCCCGGCGCAGGTGCGCATGCGCGCCGAACGGATCGGCGCCGTCGAGCACATCTCGATCCTGGCCGAGACGGAGTTGGAGACGGTCTGCGAGACGATCGTTGCCGTCCGGCCGGAGGTCTGCGTCATCGACTCCGTGCAGACGCTGTGCTCGGCCGACCTGTCCTCCGCCCCCGGCAGCGTCGCGCAGGTGCGCGAGGCGGCCGACCGGCTGCTGCGCGTCGCGAAGGGGCACGGGGTCACGATCGTCCTGGTCGGTCACGTGACGAAGGAGGGCGCAGTCGCCGGCCCGCGCGTGCTGGAGCACCTGGTTGACGCCGTGCTGCAGCTCGAGGGCGACCGGTACCGCTTCCTGCGCGTCCTGCGTGCGGTCAAGAACCGGTTCGGCTCGACGAACGAGATCGGCATCTTCGAGATGACGGATCGCGGCCTGGAGGCGGTCTCCGACCCGTCGGCCGCGTTCGCCTGCGACGGCCCGGCGGGGCCGGGATCGGTGCTGCTGCCGGCGATCGAGGGCAGCCGTCCCATCCTGCTGGAGCTGCAGGCGCTGGTCGCTCCGAGCGACCTCGCCATGCCCCGGCGGGCGGCGACCGGCATCGACCGCAACCGCCTGTCAATGATCGTTGCCGTGCTCGGCCGCCATGCCGGCGTCGCGCTCGGGGCGAGCGACATCTTCGTGAACGTCGCCGGCGGCGTGCGGGTGGACGAGCCGGCGGCGGACCTGGCCGTAGCCATCGCGATCGTCTCTGCGCACCGGGGCGTTGCGCCGCGCGAGGGGCTCGCCTGCTTCGGGGAGCTGGGGCTGACGGGCGGCGTGCGCGCCGTCGGGCAGGCGGAGCGCCGGCTGCGGGAGGCCGCGAAGCTCGGCTCGCGCGAGGCGCTGGCGCCGGCTGGTACCGTTTCGGTTGCAGGCGTTGCCGTCCGGACGGCCGCCACCGTGCAGCAGGCGATCGAGGAGGCTTTCGCGTGAGCGACGTCGTGTCCGACCCACGGCAGGACCCGAAGCTGATGGACGCGCTTCGCCGGATCGCCCCGGGTACGACGATGCGCCAGGGGATCAACGACATCCTCCGCGGCAGCGAGGGCGCGCTGATCGTGATCGGAGAGCCGGCCGAGCTCTCGTTCCTGTTCTCCGGCGGCATACGCCTCGACCAGGCCTTCTCGCCGTACCTGCTCTACGAGCTGGCCAAGATGGACGGCGCCATCATCCTCAACTCCAACGCCACGCGGATCGTGTACGCGAACGTGCAGCTGATGCCCGATCCCACCATCCCGTCGGCCGAGACGGGCACCCGGCACCGCACCGCAGAGCGCGTCGCCAAGCAGACCGGCGCGCTGGCCGTCTCGATCAGCCAGCAGCGCGACGTCGTCACGGTCTACGTCGGCGACTCCCGCTACCAGCTCGAGGAGATCCCGGCGGTCCTTGCCAAGACCAACCAGGCGCTGACCACACTGGACACGTACCGGTCTCGGCTGGAGCAGATCTCGACACGGCTGACCGCGCTCGAGTTCCAGAGCGCGGTCATGCTGGACGATGTGCTGACCGCGCTGCAGCGCGCCGAGATGACCACCCGGATGGTGGACGAGATCGAGCGGAACGTCGCCGAGCTGGGCGTCGAGGGCCGGCTGATCAAGATCCAGCTCGACGAGATGACCGAGTGGGTGCCCGCGGACAAGCTCACGCTGATCCGCGACTACGAGGTGTTCGAGGCCACCGGCGGCGCCGACCACGTGCTCGCCCTTCTCGCCGCGCTGCCGGATCAGCACCTCCTCGAGTTCGACGAGCTCGCCGCCGCGCTCGGCTACCCGCGCTCCGTGAACCCGATGGACTACGCGGTCGCCCCTCGCGGGTACCGGGTGCTGTCGAAGATTCCGCGGCTGCCGGAGCACGTCATCGACCACGTGGTCGGGTACTTCAACGGCCTCGAGGCGTTCGTCCGGGCCTCGGTCGAGGAGCTCGAGGAAGTGGACGGGGTCGGCTCGGTGCGGGCGCGCGAGATCCGGGAAGGTCTGCGCCGCCTGCAGGAGCAGAACCTGGTCGACCGTTATCTCAACTTGTAGCGGGCGGCATGCCGCGCAACCCGGACGCGGTTCCCGCACGCCGCGCTGCACCACCGCCGCCGGGGCGTGGTTGCGAGGAACAGGCGGTCGCACCCGTGCGCGTCGCACACGCGCAGCCGCGCCCGGTCGGGCCCGGACAGCAGGTCGATCGCCGAACGGGCGACCGCTCCCAGCGCGGCTGCATCGCCCCCCGCGGGAGTGCTCAACCACATGCGCGGCCGCCCGTCCGCAGGCCAGTTGAGTTGCGGGCAGACCGCCGCCTCGGCGCTTCGGGCGTTCAGCTCGTCGAGCGCGCCGGCGGGCGGGTGGCCGCCGGTCGCCGCCGCGCGCAGCAGGCGGTCGACGGCGGCGCTCAGCGCACGCAGCGCCGCGAGGCCCTCCGCGCCGATGTCCGCGCGAAGCCCGTGGGCGCGCAGCCAGGCCGTGGCCGTCCCGCTGTCGGAGAGCGCGCGCGCCGCTTCTGCATCCGCGATGTCGAGCGCCAGCATGACCGGAACCCTAACGTATACATCGGACAAGAACCATTACGAGACGAGGCACTAATGGGTTGATACGTATTCATGAGTTAGCTGATCGATCCGCTTGCATAGTGTTGCGCATGCTCGCCTCGACTCGCCCGGAGAGTCCTCGTCTGATATCATCTACCCCTCTAGGGGTACAAAAACTGCCGGTCCCACATCGGCGAGGAGGTCAGACGTCACGTGTATGAAGTTGGGGACAAGGTCGTGTACCCGCATCACGGCGCGGGCACGATCGTGAAGAAGGAAGAGCGTGACGGGCGCGAATATCTGACCATCCAGATCATCCACAACGACATGACCGTGATGATCCCGTCCGACAGCGCCGACCGTGCCGGCCTGCGCAAGGTGATCGGCGAGGAGACGGTCGACGAGGTGCTCGGCGTGCTCGGCGGTGACGGCACCAAGATGCCGAAGAACTGGAACCGCCGGTTCAAGCACAACCGGGACAAGATGAAGACCGGTGACATCTTCGAACTCGCGGAGGTCGTCCGGAACCTGGCGCAGCGTGACCAGGAGAAGGGCCTGTCCACCGGTGAGAAGCAGATGTTCTCGAAGGCCAAGCGCATCCTCGCCTCGGAGCTGATGTACGCCAAGGGCATGGAGGAGGAGGAGGCGCGCGAGTACCTCGAGGAGGTGCTGGAGGAGATCGGCGCGGCCCGCAAGGCCCGCGCCTAACGCGTATCCACCCAGGTTCGGCGCCGGAGGCTCACGCCCAGCCGGCGGCCGGATCAGATGACTGCCTCCCGAGGAGGAGCAGGCGATGATTCTCGTTACACGGATCGTCCTGTCTCTCTTGGGCGCGCTTGGTGCCGTCTACGCTGGCCGTTCGTTCGATCTGGTCAACCGCTTCGATTCGTCTTCTTACGCGTACGCCACGTTCGGCATCATCGTCTTCCTTGCGTTCGCCGTCGGCTGGATGATCGGCGGGCTGGTTGGGAAGGGGCTCGCGCGCGGCTTCAAGAGAGTCGAACGGGCAACCCAGTCCCGCAGTGCGGGTGAGCTGACCGTCGGCGCGGTCGGCCTGCTGGTCGGCCTTCTCGTCTCGGCGCTGCTGTACCTGCCGGTGCACGCGCTTCCCTACATCGGCAACTGGGTGCTGCTGCCCATGGTGCTCGTGCTCGGGTACCTGTTCGCGTTCACCGCTGCGCGGAAGCATCGCGGCATCCTGCGGCTGGTCGGCGTGCACTCGCTGGGCGACGCCGACGCCGAGCGGGGGCCGGCCGGCGCATCGACGCTCGTCGACACGAGCGCCATCATCGACGGGCGGATCGCGGACATCGTCCGCACCGGGTTCCTGGGCGGCGAGCTGGTCGTGCCGGAGTTCGTGCTCAGCGAGCTGCAGCAGGTCGCCGATTCCGCCGATCCGCTCAAGCGCGCGCGTGGCCGGCGCGGGCTGCAGGTCGTCCAGGACCTGCGCAGCGATGTCACGGTCGCCACGCCGGACGTCGACTTCCCGCAGGTGGCGGACGTGGACGCGAAGCTGCTCAAGCTCGCGAAGGAGCGGGGGATGGCGATCCTCACCACCGACTTCAACCTCAACCGGCTCGCGCAGATCCAGGACGTGCCGGTGCTGAACGTCAACGACCTCGCGAATGCCCTCAAGCCCGCCGTGCTTCCCGGCGAACGGCTGGACGTGCTGCTGATCAAGGAGGGCAAGGAGCAGCACCAGGGAGTTGCCTACCTGGACGACGGCACCATGGTGGTCGTCGAGAAGGCGCGCGAGCGGATCGGACAGAAGCTCGCAGTGCAGGTGACGTCCGTGCTCCAGCAGCCGTCGGGCAAGATCATCTTCACGAAGATCGCCGGCGACGGCGACTGAGCGCTTGGCCGACCTGCTCAGCGCCTGGGCCATCGTCGTCGGCGCCGGCGAGGGCACGCGGCTCGGGAGCGACCGGCCGAAGGCGTTCGTCGGCCTGGGCGACCGCGTGCTGCTCGCGCACTCGGTGGAGACGTTCGAGGAGCACGTGGCGATCGACGGGGTGGTGCTCGTCGTTCCGGAGGGATGGGAGGAGCCGGCGACGCTGCTCGCCGACGACCTGGCCGCGGGCAAGGTGGCGGCAGCCGTTGCAGGCGGTGCCACCCGCGCGGAATCTGTCGCGGCAGGCCTCGCCGAGGTGCCCGACGACGCAGACCTGATCCTCGTCCATGATGCGGCCCGGCCGTTTGCCTCGGCGGAGCTCGTCACGCGTGTGCTCGAGGCGCTCGGCGACGCCGACGGCGCCGTGCCCGGCGTGCCGGTGACGGACACCATCAAGCGCGTCGAGCACGGGCGGGTGGCCGAGACGCCCGACCGGTCGCAGCTCGTGGCGGTCCAGACGCCGCAGGGGTTCCGCGCGGCCGCCCTGCGAAGCGCCTATGAGCGGCCGTCGAACGCGCTGGCCGCCGCAACCGACTGCGCGTCGCTGGTGGAGGCGGCCGGGGGAGCGGTCGCCGTGGTCGCCGGCGAACCGGGCAACATCAAGATCACGACGGCGTCGGATCTGGACGAGGCCCGGCGGGCGGCGGAGCGGGCGGGGCGTGGCCGCGCATGACGGCCGAGCTGCGAGTGGGGACGGGGTTCGACGCGCACGCGTTTGGGGACGGACGACGGCTGGTGCTGGCCGGCGTCGTGATCCCGCACGGTCGCGGCCTCGTGGGGCACTCGGATGCCGACCTCGTCTGCCATGCGCTCACCGATGCGCTGCTCGGGGCGTGCGGCGGGGCGGACATCGGCGCGCTCTTCCCATCGGACGATCCGGCGCTCGAGGGCGCGTCGAGCATCGAGCTGCTGCGCCGGGCATGGGGCGAGCTGGCTGCCGACGGGTGGGGCATCGTCAACGCAGACGCCGTCGTGATCATGCAGGAACCGCGGTTGGCGCCTCACCGCGACGCCATGCGGGCGTCGCTTGCGGACGCGCTGGACGTCGAGCGTCAGCGCGTCACGGTGCGCGCATCGACGACCGACATGCTGGGCTTCGTCGGCCGCCGGGAGGGGGCAGCATGCCAGGCGGTGGCGCTCGTGCGGACGCCCGGCTGACGGGCGTCGTGTCGTTCGACCTGGACGGCACGCTGTGGGAGTTCGGCCCGATGATGGAGGGGGCGCTGGCCGCGGCCATCGAGTCGCTGGAGCGCCATCATCCGCAGCTGCGCGGGCGCCTGACCGTCGCGGATCTGCACCGGCACCGCGAGCTCGTCAGCGAGGAGATGGAGGGAACGCTCGAGCAGCTTCGCCGCGAGTCGATGCGGCGCGCGCTGCGCTCGGTGGGCCATCACGATGTCCAGCTCGCGGAGTGGCTGGCCGACGAGTTGCTGGCCGCCAGGGCGCGGGTCGTCGGCGTGCACTCGGACGTCGAGCCGGTGGTCGACGAGCTGCTCCGCCGCGGCCACCTGGTGGGAGCGATCACGAATGGCAACTTCCCGTTCGAGCGGCTGCCGCTGGCCGAGAGGTTCGCGTTCACCGTCCACGCTGAGGAGGTCGGCGAGGCGAAGCCGGCGGCCGCACCGTTCCGCCGCGCGGCCGAGCTGGCCGGCCGTGACCCCAGTCGCTGGGTCCACGTCGGGGATGAGATCGTCACGGACGTCGAGGGAGCGCAGGCCTACGGGATGCTGGCGGTGTGGCTGAACCGCTCCAACCGGCCGGCGCCGCCGGGCGCCCGGCCTGACGCCGTCATATCGTCGCTCCACGACCTGCCGGACGTGGTCGACGACCTGCTCGCGGCGCGTTAGACCGCGGCCGGCAGGGCGGCGGTGCCGTCGCTGACAACGGCGAGGCCGTCGGCCACCAGCGCGTCGAGCGCCTCGCGGTCGAGCTCGCCCACGGCCAGCGGTCCCGAGTCGACGAGCCGCCGGAGCACCCGGCTTCGCCGCTGCCGGAACGAGCCCTCGAACCGCGATTGTCTGCGCAGCGGCGCGAACGTCATGCCGGCCGACGGGCAGCCGTCCCGGAGCGGGCAGAGGCCGCAGCGCGGCCGGCGCGCTATGCAGACGGTGCTGCCGAGATCGAAGAGCGCCTGGTTCCAGCCGTAGGCGCGACCCGGCGGCGGTGAGGCGTCGGGATCGCCCAGCGCGCGTGACAGCACCCGGCGCGCGTTCACGTCGGGCGCGGCCACCTGCGCGCCGAACGCGAAGCAGGCGACCGCGGCGGCCGTGTACGGGCCGATTCCGGGGAGGCGCCGCAGATCCGACGGGTCGCGCGGGAATCCGCCGAGGCGGACCACCGCCTGCGCACAGCGGTGCAGGTTGACGGCCCGGCGGTTGTATCCGAGCCCGGCCCACGCGCAGATCACCTCCGCCGGCGACGCGTCGGCGAGCGCCGCGGCGGTCGGCCATCGCCTCAGCCAGTCCAGGTAGCGCGGGACGACGCGCGACACGTGCGTCTGCTGCAGCATCACCTCCGAGACGAGGATCGCGTACGGATCCCGAGTGTGGCGCCACGGCAGATCACGCCTGTTCTGCCCATACCAGGCAAGAACGGCGTCCTGCACCGCTTCCGTTGAACGCGCGGCCATGGGCGCACGCTACCGCCCGTGGCGGCTCGTGCTAACGCCTTGCGAACATGGCGCTGCGGACACTGGCCTGCGCCGGCGAGGCGGAAGTCCGCAGATCAAGGATCACGTTCACGACCGAGCTGACCGCGTGGTGGTCTAGGTGCAGCCGTTGGTGACTGGTCTGCGGCGAACCACGGTGTAGTGAGGGCCGTAGATGTCGACCTCCAATCGATACACGCACGTGCGGACGGCGGCCAGTGGGCCACCTGTCGAGTCGGATGCACTGACCGTCAGCTGGCACTCCTGATGTGTGCCCGCGGGTGCGTCCCGGTCAGACGGTTGGCACCAGGCCACCGTGCTGAACCCGCTCCTGCGGTGCTCAGCTTCGGAAAGGCTCCAGGCGACGCCATCGCTCGTCATATGGCCGTCCACCAGTTGCGGAGGCGACGGTTCAGGCGACGGGTTCCAGATCGACGCGGCGAGCAAGAAGACGAGATACCCGCATGCGATGAGGATGAGGACTCCCTTGGTCATGCGCCCACCCTCGCACCGTGACACCCGCGCTCGCATCGGGCGGAACCCTCGTCCGCCGTCGATCATCAGCGCCGGATGGCGGATAGTCGTCGTAACCCGCCCCCCCAGACATGCAGCACAAAGCGATGGGTTCGATGAAGCACGTTGACAAGCTCCTGGCCGGGGGCCATGATCGGCTGAGTCGAATCCGTGGAGTTGGCGGGTGCGGATCAGGATTGCTCTATTGGTTGTGGCGGTCGCGGCGTGCTGCTTGCCGGCCAATGCCCCAGCGGCCCAGTACCAGGTGAGGCGGCTGCCCGGGTGGCTCCGTGCCACGGGCCTCAACGACTGGGGAACGGTCGTTGCGGTATCGGGAACGGACAGCTACGTCTGGAAGCGCCACTCGGTGACGCTGATTCCCCCTCTTGATGGACGCTCCATGCAAGCGATAGCTATCAATAACAATGGGATGGTTGCTGGATCGGCATACACATCCCAGGGCGATCCGCGACCGTTCGCGTGGACGCGGCTTGATGGGGTTCGCGACCTGGGCGGGCCGGGAGACGGATGTTATGGCTATCCGATAGCGCTCCAACCGGCGGCGTTGAACGACGGCGGAATGGTGGTGGGGACCCTCGAGGATGCGGACTGCGACAGACGCGCCGTGTGGTGGGACGGGCACGGCATGCACTACGTCCCCACCTACTACGGATGGGCGAACGACGTCAACTCCATCGGCCAGGTCGTCGGTCTGGAGATCGTCGGAGACAGCCCCTACAACTATGCGTGGTATGGATTTGTTTGGCGGGCGGGCCGCAGTCCCCGACTGCTGCGCTTCCACAACTCGGACACGATGGCGACCGGGATCAACGACAAGGGGACCGTGGTCGGCTTTGACGGCCCCGGATGGTGGGTGTTGGTGCCGGGCCATAGTGTCCGAGCAATCCCGGCCACCGGTCTGCTGATCACCAACCACCAGATCATCGGACTCTCGTCGGACGGGTTCGCCACCTGGAACCTCCGTGGCCGCAACCGACAGCTGATCCGCCTACGCCACGGTTGGCAGATCGACTCGATCGTCGATGCCAACAATCGCGGTCAGTTGATCGGCACCGCACACCGACCGGGCGAAGACACGGTCAGCGTGCTGATACGCCCCACCCAGCGGCCGAGTTAGCCCCTCCGCGTCGGCTTCCGCGGCCCAGGTAGGGATCTCCCCGACGCGGGCTCCTGTTGCCGTCCCTAGCCTTGGCTGTGATGACCCATCGGGGAGGAGTTCGATGAACAGCCGCGCTCGACGATCCATATTCTGTGTTGCAGCCGCGCTCCTTACGCTTGCAGCGGCGGCCACCGCCGAGGGCGCAACCGTGACGCTCCAACGTGGCTCGGCGGCGACGCTGACAACGCTGCCGGTTAGCAGAGCCGGTGTAGTTGCCTCCAACGGGGCGATCCCGACCGATCCGGTCGTGACGCTGCCGCTGGCCTCGGCTCACTCGCTCTTGGTGGACGACGCCCACCAGCACGTGTTCGTGAGCGGGGTGCCCAGCTCCGGCACGGGCGGGCTGCTGGTCCTCGATCGGCAGGGCACGGTCGTGGCCACGATCACCGACGAGGCTGGTGCCTCGGGCATGGCACTCGATGGTGACACGCTCTACGTGGCGCGGTGCAACGTCGGCCTGATCGACACCATCGATACCGAAACCCTGACACGCACTGCGTCGCTGCCTGTCCACCCGGGCCCATCCGGAAGCTGCGCCCTGGCCGTCGCGGGCGGCCGCATCTGGTACTCCCACGATCAATGGGGCTATCTGACGAGCATGGACGAGGCGGCGCCGCATGCGGTCACCGAGTACACCGGCTTCGGCTTGATCTACGCCCCCGGGTTCGCAGCGAACCCCAGCAAGCCGGGGCGGTTGTTGGTGGGGGAGACCGATAGCGAGCCGGGCAGCGTCTGGTCGCTCGATGTCTCCACTCATACCCCCTCTGTGATCGGTACCACGGAGGGATCGACGCTCGACGGCCGCGCCATGCGCCTGACCTCCGACGGCGCCTTCGGGTTTTTCAGCAGCGACGAGGTAGACCTCTCCAACTTCGAAGTCACCAGGCAGTACGCCGGCCCGCGCGGGCTGCAACCGGTCGACATCGCCGTGACGGACGACGACGGGTACGTGGCGGGGGCCGGCGTGGATGATGGCGGGCACGGACGGGTGTACGTGTACAAGCGCGGCGCCGACGCTCCGGTCCGCTCGTGGGACATGGGCGATTTCTTCAGCGGGGCGGCTCGCTTCCGGATCGGCTTCGGATCCGACGACTCGCTGTTCATGGTCAGTTGGGATCCCGTGTATGAGACACGGCCTGTGCAGTTCCAGGCGCTGTCGCATGCCACCTCTCAGCCGACCACGATCGGCCTGCAGACCAGCAGGCGGACCGTCACAGCCGGCCGCCGTGTCAGGCTGAGCGCTCAGCTCGGAGCCTGGGGCTCGAACCACACGGTGCAGTTCTACGCGACACCGCTGGGGCGGAACCAACGGCTGATCGGCAGCGCCACCATCGACCGCAACGGCACGGCGAGCATCCTTGTGAAACCGAAGCGGCAGACGATCTACACCGCAGCCTGGACGGGCGACGCCAGCTACGCCGCCGCCGTCTCACCGAACCAGCGTGTCAACGTGCGCGTGGCGATGACCGGCAAGCTGTCGAATTACTCGTCCACGTCGGCCGGCTACCGGATCTATCCCTACACCTCGCGCTGCCCGACGTCCGGCAGGCACTGCCCCGTCTACACCACCGAGGTGTCACCCAACCACGCTGGCAAGGTCGTGCTGTTCCGGCTGCAGGTGGCGACCGCCTCAGGCTGGCGACTGATTGGCGCCGGCAAGGCGAAGCTCAGCGCGCGAAGCAGGGCACGCGCGATCGTCCCGTACACCGCCGCCGCGCGCGGACACCGGTTCCGCATCGCAGCGTGGTTCGGCGGCGATTCAGACCACCTCGGCAACCACACGCGCTGGGCTCGGTTCACGATCAGCTAGGCACGCATTGCCAAATGTCCGACGGAAGCGGTGCGCAGCTCGAGCGCACCGCTTCCGCACGACGGCTGCCCGCCCGGCGTGCCGTGCGCGGACGTGCGGGCGGTCCGGTACAGTCGCCCACCGCGACATGGCCCGTTCCCGCAGCGTCACCCGCCCCGCGCCGTTCGACACGCCGATCGATACCGCCATGCTTCGGCGGGTGGTCCGCGGGATCGCGTCGGTCGGATCGCATCCCCTCGGATTCCGCGCCGCGGGGACGCCTGAGGAGCATCAGGTCGCCGATTTCGTCGCCGACGAGATGCGCGGAATCGGGCTCGACGTCCATCTCGAACGGGTTCCGGTGCACGCGTGGCGGCTTCGCGATGCGGCCGTGACCGTCGATGGCCTCGACCGCCGGATCGCGGGCGCCTCGATGGCCGGCGTGCCGGCGACGCCGAAACAGGGCATCAGCGGCGAGCTCGTCTTCGTCGCAGATGGACGCCGCGACCGTCTCGACCGCATCGACGTCCGCGGCAAGGTGGCACTCGTCGCCTGGGGCCGGTCAGCGCCCTGGATCAGCGAGACGGGTCTCGAGCTCGGCCTTCGTGGAGCAAAGGCGATCATCCTCTGCTGTCTCGACGATGGGCCTCGCTTCCTCGGTGCCGGAGCGCTCGGCACGTCGGTCAGCGGCTGGCACGACGGGGCCCCGCCGCTGGTCACCGTGCGCGCGAAGGACGCGCGAGCGCTGATCAGGCGCTGCAGGACCGCAGCCGTCCGGGTGACCGTGACGCTGGCCGTCGAGGCGCGCCGCCGGGCGAGCGGTCGGAACGTGTGCGGCGTGCTCGGCGCGAACCTGCGCGGGGCGCCCCTCGTGGTCGGCGCCCACCACGACGGGTGGTTCTTCGGCGCCTTTGACAATGCCAGCGGCGTGGCCACGATGCTGGCGATTGCCAGCGGGCTTATCAAGACCGGGTGGCGCCCACAGCGGCCGGTGTGGTTCGTGTCGCACACCGCGGAGGAGTACGGGCGCCTGGACGACGACCAGGCGTGGTGCGTTGGAGCCTGGCATCAGGTGGCGGTCGAGCATCCGCGGTGGGGTGCCACCGTCCCGTTCTACATGGACATCGAGGCGTCCGGGCGCCCGCAGCTCCCCCAGGTGATCCTCGCCCCCGCCGAGCTGCGGCGCTTCGTCCGCGGCTGGGCAAGGTCGGCCGAGCACGCAGGACTCCTGCGCCGCTGGAAGGTCGAGGGCCCGAGCACCGGCACCCACCAGTGGCCGTTCCAGCTCGCCGGCGTTCCCGGCATCTCGGTTCTCAACTGGGACGAGGGCTTCGCGCGCACCGATTACCACACCGACCGCGACACGATGGGGCGCATGGATTTCGACCACCTCGGTGGGCAGGCGGCGTTCTACGCGGCGCTGCTCGTCGACGCCGAGCGCCGCGGCGAGTCCCTTCTTGACTACCGCGCCGCGGGCCGGGAGGCAGCGAAGGCGTCGCCGGGCGGCGGGCTGGACGCTTCCGCGGCGGAGTACGCCCGCTCCGGGTCCCGACGCGCGTTCGCCCGTGTTGCCCGTCGAGGCATCGCCGTCGACGCCGGCGGAAAGGTCGGCCATCTGCACCTGCAGGCGGCGAAGGACGGGCGGCTGCTCGCCGACGCGATCGCCGCCCTCGAGCGCGGCGACCGGACGAGGGCGGGGAGGCTGTGCGAGCGCGTGGGCATGAACTCCCTGCAGCGTTCGGTGTCCCGTGACGTGCAGCTCCGCGCCGAGCGCCGTCACGTCGCGTCCCGTGGCTCGTGGCCCGCGAAGAGCCACCTCACGCGGACGCCGAACCTCTGGCGTGAGATCGCATCGATTCGCGGTGAGGCGGGATCGCGCCCGTTTGGCCCCTGGGTGACCGCGTCCCTTCGCCGCCACGAGGCGCGGTGCGCATCCGAGGCGGCGCGACGGACGGCCGCCCTCGCCGCCGCGCTGGCCGGGTAGGCCGTGCCGTCGGACGACCTGCTCTTCGCGCTCGAACTCGCGGACATCGCGGACGCCATCAGCGTCCCGCGCTTCGGCGCCGGCGACCTGCAGGTGGCGATGAAGAGCGACCGCAGCCCCGTCACAGACGCAGACCATGCGGTCGAGCGGGCGGTGCGCGAGCGGATCGCGGGGGAGCGGCCGGGTGACGGCGTGCTGGGTGAGGAGCAGGCCACGGTCGAGGGCTCCACGCGCTGGGTCGTCGACCCGATCGACGGCACCCGCAACTTCGCACGAGGCATCCCGGTCTGGGCGACGCTGATCGCGCTCGAACGCGATGGCGGAGTCGTCTGCGGCGTCGTCTCCGCACCCGCCATGAGCAGGCGCTGGTGGGCGGAGCGGGGAGCCGGGGCGTATCGGGACGGACATCCGATCCGCGTCTCGGAGGTGTCGGATCTGGCCGAGGCCGCCGTCTCCTGCGCGCACGGCGCCGACATGGCGGCGCTCGAGCCGGTGGTCTGGCATGCCCGCGGGTTCGGGGACTTCTGGGCGCACATGCTGGTCGCCGAGGGTGCGCTCGACGCGACGGTCGACGCCGGCCTGTCGTACTGGGACTACGCCGCGCTGTTGCCGATCGTCGAGGGAGCGGGCGGCCGCATCACCGGCCGCGACGGCGGGCCGCCGCTGCCGGGACGGCAGATCATCAGCTCCAATGGCCGCCTGCTCGAACGCCTGACCGGCCGGCTGGCCGCCGGCTGACAGCGCTCAGACGGGCGCCCGCGCCGGATAGAGGTCACGCGCCCCGGCCCCCAGCGCGGCTGCCGCCGCCGCCCGGCCCGTCGCCACGGCGCCCTCCATGTACCCGCAGGCCCAGTGATCGGAGCCGGCCACGTAGAAGGGCGGCTCATGGGTGCCGTGAAGCGGCCCGACTGCGAGCACATCGCCGGGCGCCCAATGCGACACGTACCCGAGCGTGAACGGGTCGGCTCCCCAGTGACGCCACTCGATCGCCACGGGTTCCATCGGCTCGCCGAGGATGCGCTCGAGCGCCGCGCGCACCATGGCCGTCGCCACCCCCGGCGGCGCAGCCTGCACGAACGCGAACTGCTCGGGCCCGAACAGCGAGCTGAGCGTGCTCTCGCCCTGCACCCAGAAGCCGCCGATGTCGCGCTCCGACGCCGCCAGGCCGTTCCAGCCGACGCGGCGCCAGGCCGGGTCGGCGAGCGCCGTCACGGCCTTGCTGGCGTGCACCTGACGCTGCCGGTGCAGCGATGCGAGCCGCTCCTGGGAGAGGCCTTCGATATGGACGTTTCGGAGCGGCCCGACCGGCAATGCGCAGACGACCGCCTCGGCCTCGAGCCGCTCGCCGTTCTCGAGCTCCACGGTGCACGGCGCTCCAACGCGGACGGTCTCGACGACCGCGCCGAGGCGCAGACGGTCGCCCAGCTCGGCGGCGAGCGCGAGCGGCAGCCGGGCACTGCCCCCGTCGATCTTCAGGGATTCCCAGGTCTCGTAGTCGAACTGCGAGCGCCCGCCGGCCGCTGCCGCCGCACGAGCCGAGGCCAGCACCGACCAGCGGTGGGTGGGGCCAGCGGCGGCGCCGAGGTGGTGCATGAGCACCACGCGGACGGCCGCCGGCGTGGCACCCGTCTCGCGGAGCAGGTCGTCCACGGACCGGCGGTCGAGCCGCGCCGCATCGGGGTGCGACCAGGGGTGGGCGGGATCGACCGTGCGCGCGATCGCCTCGAGCCTCTCCTCGAAGCGCCTGAGCGCGGCATGGTCGCCGTCATCGAGCCATCCCTCGCCGATCTCGACCCGGTCGAAGAGGTCGTAGGCCATGTCGCCGGGCTCCTCGGTGTAGCTGCCGACGATGGGCAGCTCCAGCTCCCGCGCCAGTTCGAGGTACGCGTGATGCACGGGGCCCACGATCTCGCCGCCCATCTGGGCAACGCGGCCGTCGGCCAGGGTCGCCTGCTCCACCCGGCCGCCCGGGCGGTCGCGTGCCTCCAGCAGCAGCACGTCCGCGCCGCCGAGGGCCAGATCGCGCGCGCACGCAAGGCCGGCGAGGCCGGCGCCGAGCACGAGGACGTCGCGTCGCTCCATGGCAGCTGAGGATACCGGGCGCGGGATGGCCGGCCGCCGTCAGGCGCCGGCGAGCCGCTCCACCACCCGCCGCTGCTCCGGATCCAGGAACGGCGGCGACCCGGCCGCGGCGTTGTCGCGGGCGTGCTCGGGGGAGGACGTCGCCGGGAGGACGACCGACACGCGCTCGTCGGCCAGGATCCACTTGAGCAGCGCCTGCGACCAGCTCCCGGCCTCGAGCCCGGCCAGCGCAGCGGCGTCGATGGGACGGATCAGCGCTCGCTGCGAGAACGGCCGCATGACCAGCACGCCGATGTCGAGCTCCGCGGCCAGCGGCAGGATCGTCCGCTCGACCTCGCGCTCGATCGGGTTGTAGGGGATCTGGATGACGTCGATGCGCCCCGTGCGCATGACGTCTGCGAGCCGGTCGAATGCCGACGGCTGGTAGTGCGTCGCGCCGATCAGCCGCACGCGCCCCGCATCCCGTTCCTCCTCGAGCCAGTCGAGCTGATCGCTCCAGGCGCGGAGGTTGTGGATCTGCTCGAGCAGGACCGGCGCCCCGTAGAGTCCCAGGTGCCGCTCGAACTGCTGACGGCCCTCGTCGGCGGTGTCGGCCCAGATCTTCGACACGACGAGCGGCTCGCCGTGGAGTGAGGTCAAGGCGTCCGCGATCCGCTCCTCCGAGCGGCCGTACATCGGTGACGTGTCGATGAGCGTCGTGCCGGCGTCGACCGCAGCGCGCAGCACTCCGTCCACCAGGCCCTGCTGCGCCGGGTCGACGTCGAACGTCTGCCAGGATCCGATCCCCATGACCGGCAGCTCCAGGCCCGTCCGTCCCAGCCGCCGCGTGATCATCGAATGGCCGGACATCGCCGCGGAACGCTACCCTGGCCCCGGCGAGGCCGGTGCCGTCACCCGGCGGTCCGCACGCGCCAGCCAGCCGGGGTCGACCTCGACTCCCCATCCGGGGCCTGCGGGCGTCTCGACGACGCCGTCGCGCGCTACCGGCTCGGGCGCGAACAGTCCACGCTGCCACGGGTAGTAGTCGTCGCCCTCGATCGAGAGCTCGATGTACGGCCCCGCGTTCTCGATCGCGCACATCAGATGCAGCGAGAAGACGGTGACGAGCGTCAGGTTCGCGGAGTGGGGGACGACCGGGATGCCGGCCTCCCGGGCCATGGCGGCGACCCGCAGGGCGCGCGTGAAGCCGCCCACGTAGCAGACGTCCGGTTGCGCGATGTCGACGGCCCGCAGCTCGAACATCCGCCGCCACGTGGGCAGCAGACAGTCCTGCTCGCCGCCCGTGACGTCGAGGTCGAGAGCCGCCGCCACCTCGGCCGTCCACTCCAGCTCCCAGTACGGGCAAGGCTCCTCGAAGTGCGCGACCCCGTGCTGCTCCAGCATGCGGCCGACCTCGATCGCCCTTGCCGGCGTGTAGCAGCTGTTTGCGTCCACGAGCAGGGCCGCCTCGTCCCCGATTGCCCGGCGCACCGCCGGCACCAGCTGCTCCGTCCGGCCCGGCCACTCGTCCGCGTCGTGCCCGTTCTCGGCGCCGATCCGGATCTTGAACGCCCGGTATCCGTCCTGCTGGGCGAGGTGCGCGAGCCGCCGTGCCTCCTCGGCGGGCGGGATGTCGCGCCGCATGCTCGATGCGTATGCCGCGTAGGGCTGCGGCCGCCCGCCGGCCAGCTCGCAGACCGGGACGCCGGCACGCTTTGCGCGGAGGTCCCACAGCGCCGTGTCGAGCCCGCCGAGCGCTCGGCACACGTACGAGCCGGGGAACTTGAACTCGCGCTCCATGATCGCGCGCTCCAGGCCCTCGACGTCGTCCTCGCTCCAGCCGATCGCGTGCGGGGCGACCTGGCGGTGCAGCACCCGAGCCGTGATGTCCGCGTTGTACGGCGCCACCTGGCCCCAACCATCCGCGCCGTCCTCCGCCGTCACCCGCACCAGCGCCACGTCCTCTGTTGCGAACGACTCGACGCTCGCAATGCGCGGTGCCTCAGGGGACAACGATCACCTTGACAGCCTCGCCGCCGACCGCGGTCGCGATGGCATCGTTGACGTCGTCCAGCGGGAACCGGTGGGTGATCAACGGCTCGAGCTGCAGCCGTCCGCCCTCGTACAGCGAGGCATAGCCCGGGATGTCGGTGTGCGGCCGTGCGGACCCGACCTTGCTTCCCACGATACGTAGCCCGCGTTCGGCGATCGCCTCGGGATCGATCGTCACGGTCGCGTTCGAGGGCATTCCGACCAGCACCGCGAGCCCGCCGTCCGCAAGCATGGCGATGGCCGCCGCGACGGCGGCTCCCGAGGGAGCTGTGACGACGACGACATCGAGGCCGCGGCCGCCCGTCGCCTCATCCGCTGCCGCGGCCGCCTCGTCCGGAGTCGCCGTTCGGGTCGCGCCCAGCCGCTCCGCCGCCGAACGCTTCCTCTCGAGCGGATCGATGCCGATGATCACAGGAGCTCCCGCCAGCGCGCATCCCTGCACCGCGTTCAGGCCGACGCCGCCCAGGCCGATCACGGCCGCAAGCGACCCGGCCTCCATGGCAGCCGTCCGCAGCACCGCTCCGGCGCCCGTGAGGACGCCACACGCAAGCAGCGCCGCCTGCTCCAGCGGCATCGTCCGCGGAACCGGGACGATCTGCGAGACGTCGGCGACGACCCGCTCGGCGAAGCCGGCGGTGCGCATCCCCTGGTGCACCGGCTCGCCGCCGAGGGTGAGCGGCGACCGCGCGAGCTCGCCCAGCCGGCCGCGCTGCTCGCACAGCGCCGGCAGTCCGCCCGCGCACGTGCGGCACCGCCCGCAGAAGCGGATCAGCGTGACGACCACGTGGTCGCCGACGGCGAGGCCGTCGACGCCGTCGCCCAGCTCGTCCACCACGCCGGCCACCTCGTGCCCGAACACCGCGGGCAGGTGGCCGCCCCACGCGCCGCGCATGTACGCGACGTCGCTGTGGCAGATCGCGCAGGCCGCGACGCGGACGCCCACCTCGCCCGGCGCCGGGGGCCGCACGTCCAGGTGCTCGACGGTCATCGGCCCGCCGAACTCGTATGTCACGGCACCCCGGATCCGCCTGGCCGGTGGGGGGACTGAGTCCATCGGCTGGGGAGTATGACGCGGGCCTCCGTCGGGCAGCACGGTTCGCGCGCCGGGCGGCGTGGGAGAATCACGCCATGGAGCCGCACATCGACCCACGCGACTGGGATGCCCTCAAGCGGGCGGGCCACGAGCAGGACGCGGAGGCCGGCCAGGTGCTGGTGCGGGAGGGCGGCACCGGCGGATCGCTGTTCGTCGTGCTGAGCGGCACCGTCACGGTCACACGCGGCGGCCGCCGCATCGGCGAGCTGGGCGAGGGCTCGCTGCTCGGCGAGGCCGCCATGCTCGACGGCAGGCCGCGGACGGCGAGCGCGGTGGTCGCCGAACAGGCGCGTTTGCTGGTCATCCCCGGCACCGCCGTGCGCGCACTCATCTCGGAGCGGCCGGCGCTGCGCGAGGCGCTGCTGCAGGCGGCTCGCGCCCGCTTGCTAGCGTAGACCGTATGCCGCCGAAGGTCCGCTTCGCACCAAGCCCGACCGGCTCGCTCCACCTTGGGAGCGCGCTGACGGCCGTGGCGAACTGGCTGTTTGCCCGCAGCCGTGGCGGCTCCGTCCTCCTGCGCATCGACGACACCGACGAGGAGCGCGAGGTCGCGGGGTCACAGGATGAGATCGAGCGCGACCTCCGGTGGCTGGGCCTCGAGTGGGACGAGGGGCCCGTGCGCCAGAGCGACCGCCGGCAGCGGCATCTGGAGGCGGCGGCGTCCGCGGAGGGCGCCTTCACGCGGGAGGGCGCCGTCTGGCTGGCCGCGCCCGGCGCGAGCCAGTTCGTGATCGTCCGGTCAGACGGCCGGCCCACCTACCGCTGGGCGTCGGCGGTGGACGATGCCGACTTCGGTATTACGCATGTCATCCGCGGGAATGACCATCTGCCGAACACGGCGCTGCAGCTTGCCGCGATCCGCTCGCTCGGCGCCGACCCGCCCGAGTTCCTGCACCACGCGCTCGTCCGCGGAGACGAGGGCAAGCTCTCCAAGCGCGAAGGCGCCGGGTCGATCGGCTCGCTGCGCGCCCAGGGGTACCCACCCGAGGCGGTGGTGAACCTGCTCGCGCTGGTCGCCACGTCCGGCCCGGGAGACGTGCTGTCGTGGCAGGAGCTGGTCGATCGGTTCGACGAGTCGCGGCTTGCGAGGGGAGAGGTGGTGATCGAGACTGCGCGGCTGCGCGCCCTCTCGACCGCGCATCTGGCGGCGCTGCCGTCGCAGCAGCTGGCTGAGCGCGTGCTGGAGTTCGCGCCCGGCACGGACGCCGCCCTGGTCACCGCACTGGCGCCGGCGCTCCGCGGAGCGCACACGCTTGCCGAGGCGGCCGATCTTGCCGCCTGCGTCTCGGAGGCGCCCGAACGGCACCCGGTGCCTCAGCTGGCAACGATACGGGGACGCTATCCCGACCGCCTGTCGGAGGACGACGCGAGGGCGCTGGTCGATGAGCTGCGACGCGCCGGCGTTCCGCTGCGCGAGGCGCGGGTCGCGCTGACCGGCCGAGAGCGCGGCCCGGAGCTGTGGGCGGTGCTGGCAGCCCTGCCCCGCGACGAGGCGATCAGGAGGGCGGCGTGAAGCTGCGCGACTCGCTCACGGGCGGGCTGCACGAACTGGAGCCGGGCGCGGACGGCACGGTCGGCATGTACTTCTGCGGCCCCACCGTCTACAACCGCATCCATATCGGAAACGCGCGGCCGTTCGTCGTGTCGATGCTGCTCAAGCGGTACCTGGAGTGGCGTGGCCAGCCCGTCACGCTGGTCGAGAACATCACCGACATCAACGACAAGATCTACACGGCGGCGTCCGCCGCGGGGATCCCCTCCGGCAGGTTGGCGGCCGAGATGAGCGACGCCTACATCGCGGACACCGAGCGCCTCGGTCTCGGCAGGCCGGATCGCGAGCCGCGGGCCACCGAAACCGTGCCCGAGATCGTGGCGCTGATCGAGGAGCTGATCGCCGCGGGCCATGCCTACGAGGCCGGCGGCGACGTGTACTTCGCCGTGAACAGCTTTGCCGGCTACGGCCGCCTGTCCAACCAGCGCATCGACCAGCTCCGCGAGGGCGGCGACACGGAGGGCGGCGACCAGAAGCGCGACCCGCTCGACTTCGCCCTCTGGAAGGCGACGAAGCCGGGTGAGGACACGTCCTGGGACTCGCCGTGGGGGAAGGGGCGGCCCGGCTGGCACATCGAGTGCTCGGCGATGGCGGAGCGGTGGCTGGGGCCGGAGTTCGCGGTGCACGGCGGTGGGCGCGACCTCGTGTTCCCCCACCACGAGAACGAGATCGCGCAGTCGCAGGCGGCCGGGCGGCCGTTCGCGCGCCTGTGGGCGCACAACGGCATGCTGCGGCTGGGCGGCGAGAAGATGTCCAAGTCGGTCGGAAACATCGAGCCGCTGCACATGGCCATCGACCGCTGGGGCGCCGAGACGCTGATCCTGTTCTTCCTCCGCGGGCACTACACGGCGCCGATCGACTACACCGACGACGCGCTGGAGCAGGCGCGCCGCGCGGGCGACACGCTGCGCAACAGGCTGCGGGACGGCACGGGCGGAACGGACGACGTCCTTCGCGACGCGGTCGTCGAGGCGCTGGACGAGGACTTCAACACCCCGCGAGCCCTTGCATCGCTGTTCGAGGCGCCGCCGGAGGCGTCGGGCACCGTCGCCGAGGTGCTCGGGGTTCTCGGCCTCGGCGCGCTCGCGGAGGAGCCGCCGCCGCCGGGCGACCTGGTCGCGAAGGCGGCGCAGCGGGACGAGGCACGTGCGGCTCGCGACTTCGCCCGCGCCGATGCGCTGCGCGACGAGCTGCTGGCGGCCGGGTGGGAGGTGCGCGACACGCCCGACGGCGCCGTGCTCTACCGGCGATGAGCGGGGAGGTCGTCTACGGGACGCACCCGGTGCGTGAGGCGCTGCGTGGGCGGCGCGAGGTGTTTGCCGTGCACTGCACGAGGCGCGCCGCCGAGCACCTCGAGTGGCTTCCCGCGGGCGCGGTGGTGGATCCGCCCGAGCGCCTCGACGAGCTGGCGGGGAGTGGCGACCACCAGGGCGTCGTGGCCGAGGTGGCGCCCTACCCGTATGCCGACCACCATGCGCTGCTCGGCCGTGAGCGTCCGCTCCTGGCTGCGCTCGACGAGGTGACAGATCCGCACAATCTCGGTGCGATCGCGCGCGTCTGCGAGGCGGCCGGCGCCGACGGCCTGCTGATCACGCGACGGCGGTCAGCCGGGATCACCGCCGCGGTGTGCCGGGCGTCGGCGGGCGCCGTCGAGCACCTGGCCATCGCCCGGATCGAGAACCTCGCCGACACGCTGCTCGCGGCACGGCGCCCCGGTCTTTGGACGTATGCCGCCGACGCAGCGGGCGACGACGACGCGTACGACCGCCAGGACTACCGCGACGGGACGGTCTTCGTCCTCGGCGCAGAGGGCAAGGGCCTGCGGCCGCGCGTCCGGCGCTCGTGCGATGCGGTGGCGTCGATTCCGATGCGGGGGCGGGTCGAGTCGCTGAACGTGAGCACCGCCGCGGCCGTCCTGCTGTTCGAGGCGGTCAGGCAGCGCCGCGGTGGCTGACCCGGGACGGGAGCTCTGGATCGTCGACGGCGACAACGTGGCCCACGTGCGCGGCGGGTCCGAGCTCTACGAGCAGGTGCGCGCCGACCTGGTCGCGGCAGTCGTCGATCACGCCGCACGGGCCGGCATCGAGACGGTGCTCGTCTTCGACGGACACGGCCGCGACACGTCGGTGGGTCTGATGCGCGTACGGTTCGCCGGGGCCGAGACGGCCGACACGCTGATCGAGCGCCTGGCGCACCGCAGCCAGCACGACCACGAGGTGACGGTGATCTCGTCGGACACCGTCCTGCGTCACGTGGCGCAGCGCGGCGGTGTGCAGGCGATGAGCGCCCGCGAGTACGTCGATCGGCTCGCCGCTGCGCCGGCAGGCGACCCCGCGCCCCAGCGTCCCGGACAGCGCTACACCGTCGCCGGGTCGGTGGACGAGGCGGTGCGCGAGGCGCTCGAGCGTATGCGGCGCGGGCAATAGCGCGGCGAGGCAGGGGAAATCCGCCCTTGACAACGCCGATCTGAGCGCTATGCTCCCAGCCTCAAGTTGTACTTGACGTTCAGCTTCAGCGTCATCGAGTCTTCATCGTCCCGTTTCGAGGTCGTCGGAACCTCTTCCCCGTCGGAGGTGCAGGGTGGCAAGGTCGAACGCAGCGCTGGCGCGACAGGTGCAGCCGCGGGTGTGGCGCGATACGGGGGAGGTCGCCGTGATCGCGGCCGCGCGGAAGGGCGACGAGCGCGCCATGGACACGATCATCCGGCGGTACGAGGGGTTCGTGCGGCTCAAGGCGAGCTCCTACTTCCTGGCAGGCGGTGATTCGCACGACCTCATCCAGGAGGGCCTGGTCGGCCTCTACAAGGCGGTTCGCGACTACCGGTCGGACAAGGACACGTCGTTCCGCTCGTTCGCGGAGCTGTGCATCACGCGTCAGATCATCACGGCGATCAAGACGGCCACCCGCTACAAGCACGCGCCGCTGAACAGCTACGTGTCGTTCAGCCATACGCCGGCGGGCCAGGAGTCGGAGGCAGACTGCACCCTTGGCGACGCGCTGCCCGGTCCGGCCGTGGACGATCCGGCCAGCTGCGTGATCTCGACCGAGGAGCTGCAGAGCCTGCTCGGCTGCCTGAACACCACCCTCTCCACCCTCGAATCGCAGGTGCTCACCTGCTACCTCGAGGGTCGCAGCTACGAGGAGATCGGCGAGCTGCTCGACTGCGACCCAAAGACGGTCGACAACGCGCTCCAGCGGGTCAAGCGCAAGGTGCTCTCGCACCTGCAGTCGCGACGCATCACCGCCTGACCGTCGACTCGAGGTCGAGGCCGGTAGAATCGGCTGGTCGCCGGGATAGCTCAGCTGGTAGAGCGCTCGCCTTGTAAGCGAACGGCCGCGGGTTCGAGTCCCGCTCCCGGCTCTCGTGTCCCCGCCGGAGGTGGTTGAAGCGTTCGCAATCGTGTTCGAGTACCGGGTGTCCCGTGACCGCACTTCGGCGTTCGAGCGCGTCTACGGGAGCGACGGTGACTGGGCGCGATTCTTCGCCCATGACCCGGCGTACCGGGGCACGGAGCTGTGGACATCGCTCAGGGACGAGCAGCGCTACGTCGTCGTCGATCGCTGGGATTCGGAGGCCGCGTACGCCGACTTCCGGCACCGCTGTGCGAACGAGTATGAGCGCCGCAGCGCCGCGTCGGCGCCGTTGTACGAGTCCGAGCGGGTGGTCGGCGAGTTCCACCGCGGACGGTGAACACCGGTGTCGCCGGCGCTTGACAGGGGACATCGCGACGGCGTCGCTAGGGCGCGCAGTCCATGGTGATGGTGTCCTGGGAGCGCGCACAGGCGCGCCGGCTCGAGCGCTCGTCGCTCGTCGGCCGCACGGCCGGCACGCCGTTGGCACGCCTCGCCGGCATGGTCTGCGGACTCCACGCCCAGGTGCAGACGTCCGCCGAGCAGCAGCTGGCCGCGCGGATCGACGGTCTGCAGCAGCGGGACGTGCGCACGGCCCTGTGGGAGACGCGCGAGCTGGCGAAGGCCTGGACGGTGCGAGGGACGCTTCACCTGCACCCGTCCGACGAGCTCTCCCTGTGGCTCGCCGCCCGGCGCGCCGTGGCCCGCCGCGGCGGTGACGGTGCCCTCCGGGAGTGGCGCGATCCGGCCGGCACGGTGCACCCGCCCCTGGAGGCGCGGGCCGTTGAAGCCGTGAGGGCAGCCGTCTGGGACGCGCTCGACGGCCGCTGCCTCCGGCGCGACCAGCTCGCGGATGCGGTGGTCGCGCGGGTCGGGGCCGCGCCGAGCGAGCGCCTCCGGTCCGGCTTCGCGTTCTTCCTCGCAGACCTCTGTCAGGGGCCGCCGGAGGGCTCGCGGATCACGCTGGCCCGACCCGACCAGTGGTTGCGCGGGTGGCGCGGCGTGGACGAGGAGCAGGCGCTCACCGAGGTGTGCAGGCGCTACGTGCGGGCGTACGGCCCGGCCGGCGCCCAGGAGTTCCGCGAGTGGTTCGGCGGCGGCTCTCTCTCGGCTGCGGAGTGCCGCGCCGTCTTCACGCGCCTGTCCGGTGAGCTCGAGGAGGTGTCGGTCGACGGGCGGCCGGCGTTCGTGCTGAGCGGTGACGCGGACTTCCCGGAGCCGGCTCGGACGGTGCGCCTGCTCCCGGAGTACGACGTGCTGATCATGGGCTGCCGTGAGCGCGACCGGCTGATCCCCGAGCCCGTCCGCGCGCTGATCGCCGCGGACGGCCGCGGCCGGTATGAGGGCCCGGCGGGCGTCCGGTTGGTGCTCGTCGACGGCGTGGCGGCCGGACTGTGGCGGCGTGCAACCCGTGGCAAGGTGGTGGAGATCGACGCCACGCTCGCGGCCCCGGCCCGTCGCATCGGGCGGCGCGCGCTTGCCGGTGAGGCCGAACGGATCGGCACGCTGCTCGGGGTCGACGTCGCGCTGTCGATCAGGCGCTGAGCGCGGGCACGGCCCACGCGGCCGGCTCGTGCGAGCCGGTGGCGTGCCCGTCGCGGCCGGTCGTCCTGAACGCCAGCCGGATCTCCGTGCCGCCTCCCTCGCGCAGCCCGAACTGCGCGTCGGCCAACTGCTCGAGCAGCGCGAGGCCGAGGTGAGCGCCGGGGTTCGCGGTCGGTGCGTCCATCCCGATGCCGCGATCGAGCACCTGTACGACGAACAGGCCGTCCTCGAACCAGGCCCGCATGGTGATGTGGCCATCGGCGCGGTCCGGGTACGCGTGGCGGATGGCGTTCGCGCACGCCTCCGTGACACCGAGCGCGACGTCGGTGCCCAGCGCCTGGTCGCCGCCGCCCGCCTCGAACGCCTCCACGGCCTCGCGGCGCAGCACCCGGATCGCCCCGGGTACGGCCGGCACCCGCTGCTGGAGCACTGGTTCCATGAGGGACCTGGTGCCCACCGTCTCCCCGGTGAAAACACCCCCCGTCGAGCGGTCGGGCGTGGCCGGGCCTTGACGGCTGCGCCGGCGTTCGTATGGTGGGATGTGCGCTGCGTGCCTGGCTCCCACCTTGCGTGGCTCGCGGCGTCACCGGCTGCCCTTCACCCGGCGCAGGTGGCGTGCGCCGTCGCGCCAGGAGGGAGCCCCGGACGGCGCACGCGTGATACGTCGCCACGCCCGCATCTCGCAGAGTGCCGGCCGTCCGCTGACTACCATGGGCCGATGCTCGTCGCGGATCCCGGGGCCCCGACCGTCGTGCTCTCGCCCCACCTGGACGACGCCGTCTGGGCATGCTTCTCGCTGCTCGGCGACGGGACGGTGGTCGCGACCGCCTTCGCCGGCATCCCCGTTGGGGCGCCCGGCTGGTGGGACGAGCAGTGCGGGATCACCGATTCGGCAGCGCACGTGCAGGCGCGTCGCGCTGAGGACGCCGCCGTGCTGGGGTCGCTCGGCGCGCGGGCGGTGCACCTGCCGCTGCTGGATGGCCAATACCGCACGGAGGAGCCGCGCCCGGATGACGTGATCGACGCGCTGTCCGAGCACGTGGGGGCCGCGGCGCGCGTGATCGCCTGGTCGGGCATCGGCCACCCCGACCACCGGCTGATCCGGGACACGGGGCTGGAACTGCACCGCCGCGGCATCCCGGTGACGCTCGTCGCGGACTACTGCTACAGCACCCGGCGCGGGTGGCCGACGTGGATCGATCCGGTGGCGGGCCGCCGCGAGGCAGACGACCAGTGGCGTGAGCTGCTGGGCGGCGCGCTCGGCGATCGCCTGCTGTCGCCGCGGATCGTCCGGCTGTCCGAGCACCGGTCGGCCGCGAAGCTCGCGGCCATGCAGGGCTATGTCACCCAGTTCGACAACATCGAGCGGGAGGAGCCGAGCTGGCAGGACGACGGGCTGCCGCCCAGCGATCCCGCCAAGCGGCGCATCGAGGTGTTCTACGACCTGGACGAGACCACCGGATGAGGGTGCTGATCTGGAACGAGCACGTCCACGAGCTGGAGCGCGACGAAGTCGCAGCCATCTATCCGGCCGGCATCCACGGCGCGCTCCGTGCTGCCGTCGAGCGGCACGTGCCCGCCGCGGACGTCGCGGTCGGCACGCTCGCCGGCGCGGAGCAGGGCCTGGGCGACGAGGTGCTGGAGCACGCGGACGTGCTGGTCTGGTGGGGCCACATCGCGCAGGAGGAGGTGCGAGACGACCGCGCAGAGGCTGTCGCCGCCCGCGTCCGCGCCGGCATGGGGCTGGTGGTGCTGCACTCCGGACACATCTCCAAGCCGTTCCGGCTGCTGATGGGCACCTCATGCATGCTGCGGTGGCGCGAGGGCGACGATCGCCACCTGATGTGGACCGTCGATCCGGCTCATCCGCTCGCCGCCGGCCTTCCCAACCCGCTCGACGTCGGCACGGACGAGATGTACGGGGAGCCGTTCGCGATCCCCAAGCCGGACGAGCTGGTCTTCATCAGCGGGTACTCGGGCGGCGAGGTGTTTCGCAGCGGCTGCTGCTTTCGCCGCGGCAACGGCCGCATCGCGTACCTCAGCCCCGGGCACGAGACCTATCCGGTGTACCACAACCCTCTGGTGGGCCGCCTGATCGCGAACGCCGTCGCGTGGGCCGCCCCGGTGGACGGCGCTCAGCCGCCGCTCGACGACTGCGTCTGGTCACCCGCGGGCTGGTTCGACGCGTGAGCCCTATGCCGGTTGTTCTCGTCGGCGCCGGCAACGCGTGCCGGCTGTGGCTGCGGCCCGCGATGTCGACGCCGGACGTCGAGGTCGTCTGCCTCGTGGATCAGGTTCCCGAGCGGGCGAGCGGCCTGCTCGCCGAGCATGGGGTCGAGCTGGCCGTCGGCAACGATCTCAACGCGGCCCTGGAACAGCACCGGCCCCAGCTCGTCGTCGACATGACGCCACCGCTCGAGCGCGTGGAGATCGCCGCCGCCGCCTTCGCTGCCGGCTGCGACGTCATCGTCGAGAAGCCGCTGGCCGTCGGCGTGCCCGAAGCTGACGCGCTGATCGCGCTGGCCGACGCGGCGGGCAGGCGGATCGCGGTCATGCAGAACCACCGGTTCCACCCGGGTGCGCGGGCGCTGCGCGACCTCGTGGCGGCCGGCGAGCTCGGCGACCTGGTGACGGTCTCGGGGGAGCTGCACCGTGCCGTCGAGGCGTTCGACCGCCTCGCCGGCCACCCGTGGCCGGTGCTCGCCGACATGGCGATCCACGACTTCGACCAGGCGCGGCACGTGACCGGCGGCGAGCCCCACAGCGTGCTGACGGTGCAGGCGGCGGTGCCGGGGTCGGGGTTCGCCGGAGCGACGGTCGTCGCCTGCACGTTCAGGTTCGAGGGCGGGCTGCTGTTCCGCTACACCGCCTCGTGGTCGGCGGCGGGGCTGGAGACGCCCTGGTTCGGTACCTGGCGGCTGGACGGGCGCCGCGCCGCCGCCACGTGGGACGGCGCGGGCACGGTGGTGGTCGAGCGGCTGATCGGCCACGGGCCCGAGGGGCCGGTCTTCGAACGTGAGCCGATCGCCCTCGCCAACGAGCCCAACGACCACCCGGCCGCCGTCCCGGCACTGCTGCGCCAGATGGCGGCCGGTGGGCCGGTCGAGACGGAGGCGCGGGACAACATCCGCAGCCTCGCCATGGTGGAGGCGGCGATCGCGAGCGCGCGAGAGGGGAACTGGGCCCGGATCTAGCCGAGCGAGGCGATCCGCTCGCTCATCCAGGCCGTGAACGCCGGATCGATCGCCGTCGCCACGTGGACGTTGGGCTCGCGGCCCGTCACGTGGAACTGGTCGACGAGCGTGCGCCCGCGGCTGACCGTGCCGCAGTCCACCTCGAGGTGGCAGTGCTCGAGCGTCAGCAGGGAGGGGTCGATCACCTGCGCGACCGCCACGGCATCGTGGATCGGCGTTCCAGCCATGTGCGGGTGCGCGCGGGCGTAGTAGTCCACGAGCTCGGCCGTCAGCCGCCCGGCCACGCCGCGGCCGCGGATCGCCTCGCATTCGTCACGCGTGAACAGTGCCTGGTGGGTCACGTCCAGGCCGACCATGGTGACGTCGAGGCCGCTGGTGCATACCCGGCGGGCGGCATCGGGATCGGCCCAGATGTTGAACTCGGCGGCCGGCGTACGATTCCCTTCGCCGATCGCGCCGCCCATCAGGACGATCCTGGCCGGACGAGCCCCGGGATGCGTGGCGAACGCGAGGCCGACGTTGGTGAGCGGCCCGATCGCGACCAGGGTCGCTTCCGGATGGGCGCGGAAGTGCTCGGCGAGAAACTCGACCGCATGTTCCGAGCGCGGCGACGCGTTCGGCGGCGGCAGATCGGGGCCGTCGAGGCCCGTCTCGCCGTGCACGTAGGCGGCGACGTCGCGCTGCCGGACGAACGGCGCGTCGGCTCCCG